>JAKSPA010000028.1 GCA_024405235.1 Lentisphaeria bacterium | reverse complement strand
AACAACATGAAATTCAAAGTCTTTTTACTTGTTGCGCTTGCAATGAACTGTCTGCTTATGGCTCAAAACAACAATGCTCTGCCGGAGGGAACCACGAAGAAAGCCTCCTGGATGGAAGCGTTCAAGAATCCTTCGCGTGATTTCGGAATGCAGCCATGCATCCACTGGTGGCCGGACGACGACATCGAGGGTATGGCGGATCTTCTTCTTGAACATGGCTGCCGCGGCGCGGTCATCAACTGCCGATACAATCCGAGCGATGCCGAGAAGCACCCCAAGGGCTTCACCAGCGATCCGCAGAACGTCGAGTTCATGAGGAAGGTCATGGACGCCATGGACGAACGCGGACTCAAGTACTGGATCTACGATGAAAAGGGCTACCCGAGCGGCTATGCCAAGGGGTTGACGCTGGAAGGACATCCCGAACTGGTGGCGAAGGGCTTCTACATGCGGCGCTACGCGGCATACAAGGAACCGCGCACCATCCACTTCAGGCTTGACGAGGACTCCGAGAAGATCGTCTGGGCGGCGAAGTACAAGTTCAGCACGCCTGGCCTCCATGAATCCGTCCTGAACACCGACACCATGGTTCCCGTGGAGTTCGACAGGACATCGGCAACCTTCGAGCTGGACAAGTTCGAAGTGGGTTACGTATTCTGCGTGAAGGAGGCATACGACGGCTCCCACTGCACGCACAACGTCTCCACGGAACCTTTCATGCACTACATCAACATGATGGATCCCGAGGCGGTCAGACGCTTCATCGACGTGGCGTACGAGCCAATCGTCCAGGGCATTCCAGATGCATACAAACGCGCGGGCGGCGTCTTCACGGACGAACCGAGCCTCCAGACACGCTACGTCCGTAACTACGAAGTCTGGCCCTACGCGCTGGCGCCATGGGTGGACGGCTTCTTCGAGCGCTACGAGAAGGAATACGGCACCTCCCTGCTGCCCTCCCTGCCCTACGTCTTCGAAGGAAGCGCAGCCGCATATCCCACGCGCGTCAGATTCCAGCGTCTTGTGGGCAAACTGGTCGGCGAGGCCTACAGCGGCCAGCTGCAGGAGTGGTGCAAGGCCCACGGCGGCGTCTTCTCCGGACACTATCTGGACGAAGAGAACATGCTGAGCCATGTATATCTCTATGGCGATTTCATCGAAGTGCTGAAGCACACCGGCTATCCGGGCATTGATACATTCGGCGTCATGCCGGGACTCTACACATACGGCACCACGAAATTCCCGCAGATGGCAATCCGCAAGAACCAGACCCATGGAATGATGGTGGAGCTGTGCCCTTGGATCGACCAGGACCAGTTCATGAAAGACCCCCTGAACAACATGGCAGGCAGCATGGGGCTGCTTTACCTTGGCGGCGTCCGCGTCATCAACGGCTACTTCTATCCGGATTTCACCAAGTGGCAGAATGGTCGAATCAAGTACCATCTCAACCATCGCGTCGATCTGCAGGGCTTCCAGTGGTTCAACCAGTACTGCAACCGCATCGGCACCATGCTGGACGGGCTGGACAACAACTGCAGCACATTCATCTACTACGGCATCGAGGAGGTCCAGGCGTTCGCCCGTCCGTCATACACCTGCAACCGAAAGCTCGAAGGCACATGGGTGATCGATGACACGAATCAGGTGATGAACGCCGTCTACGAGGCGGGACACGACTTCTACTTCGTAGACGCGGAGGACATCATCGCCGCGGGCGCGCTGGACAAGCCGTCCATCTCCGGCTACGATGTCAAGACCATCGTGGTCCCCACGCTGCAGGTCGTCGACGAAAAGGCCATGGAGGCCTTCGTCAGGCTTCAGGAGAAGGGCGTGAAGATCCTTTTCATGAACTGCGTGCCAATGCACAGCACGGAGGAGAAGTCCAACCTGAAGGCGCTGGCCGCCAATTTCAAGGCGGTGAGTCTCGACGACATCATGAAGTGGCTTGACGAGTCCAACGACGGCTTCCGATTCACGTCAAATGGCGTCACTGTGCTGAATGGCGATTACATTACAAAGGAAGGCCGCGAGATGCACTATCTCGTCAACCTCAACAGAGAGGACGCCACCTTGAATTGCAGCCATCCGCAACACGACAAGGCGCTTCTCTGCAATCCCGCGGACGGCTCCGTCACGGAAATCCAGCTGGATCAGCCTGTGGTCGTGCCCGCGCAGCGTTCACTGTTCCTGGTGTTCTAAATTGTCAGAAAAACATGGGTGGTGTTTTTCACACCATGAAAGACTTTTCTCATGCATAATCCAACCATGAGCAAAAGCTTCTACATTGTCGCACGGTCCTTGTGTTCCATGCGGCAATGCACAGAGAGTCATGGCTTGCCTTCGCAGCCCATGCTCGTCATCTTCCACGAAAAGAGATACCACTGCCTTTGCTCTGGCTCGGCTATTAACTAGTCAATGACGACAATGCCATTCACATCCTTTACAATCATGAAACGCTACACGATTCTCTTCGCCATTTTCTTCCTGGCGTTCGCCAGTTTTGCAGAAGATCTGGTCATTGCCCAAAAAGGAAGGACATCCAATTACCAGATCGTCCATCCAAACAGCTCCACTTTCTCCAGCACGTCCCTGTATCAATACGTCCAGCTGGCGGGAACCTTCCTCCAGAAGAGCATTAAGGATGCCACTGGCGTGACACTTGATCTTGTGTCAGAATCACGCAAGTCCAAGTTATCAAATATGCATTTCATCTACATCGGCAGCACGAGCGCCTTGCAGGATGCGGGGCTTTCCACCGAAGACTTCGCCAAATGGGAGCACGCCATCGTTGTCAAGGGGCAAGACATCTACATCTACGGCACGGACTGGGGCAATCCCATAGGGGCCGACGGGTGGTTCGTCAGGATGACCCATGGCTCCCTGAAAGCCGCCTGTGTCTTCGCGGAGAAGTTCGTCAGCACCCGCGTGATCGGCTACGATAAGGGAAACGATGGACGTACTGCTTCAGCATATCCAGAGGGCGTCGTCACTCTGCCCATGAATGCGGTCACGGTGCCAAGTGACTTCTCCTACCGCCACAAGCCAGACATGCTGAACAGCAACGCCGATTCTTATGGCCTGCTATATCACGTGGCCAACAACTACTATTGGGCCAGCGGCGCTTCTTTTGCTGTGCATTGGCCTCCGGAGGCAATTCCGGCTGCCACATACGCCACGTCGCATCCCGAATATTTTGCGCTGATCAGTGGCAGGCGCAATACTGCACACTACTGTTTCTCGAATCCCGACGTGCAGGAACTGCTCTACAAGGAGGCACTCGCCCGTGCCGACAAGGGCTACAGTGTCGTGGAATTCGGACAGCAGGATGGCTTCATCGGCTGCGAATGCGAAGCCTGCAAGAAGCTCTTCAACACGGATGACTGGGGCGAAAAGCTCTGGCGCCTCAACAGCATGCTGGCCGCCCGCCTGAAGAAGGAGCGTCCCAATGTCCAGGTCGCCATCGCCAGCTATGGTCCCACCCACCAGACGCCAAAGAGCTTTGACCAATTTCCCGTGGACATGATTCTTGATATCGCTCCCATGGATAAGAAATTGTGTGCAGCATTTGAGGAGTTCAATGTAAGCGGCGTGGCCTGCTGGGCATACATGGGCGGAGAGTTCAGACCAAGCGGATATTCCACAGGATACTCTTTCAACGGCTTGCGAAAGGAACTGGATTTCTATCGCTCCGCACACGTTTCCTACATCTACGACTGCGGAATCGACACCGCTCATGCTCTGTCCGCACCATGGATCTACGCGTGGTTACGCTGGCGCGGCGATTCGACCGAAGACGCTGAAACGATTCTTCACGACTACTGCCGCTATGCCTTCGGCGAAAAAGCCGAAGAGGCCTTCGTGAAATTCTTCCAGCTGATTGACGACCGTTTGGAGGAGTTTCCCCTGGACGAGACACAGGACTACAACGATCTGGAGGCACAATCCAATGGCAAGGCCATAACCTTGTGGCAGAATCGTTACCCTGCGGATGTCGTCGCAGAACTGGAGAGGCTTTTCAATGAGGCCATAGCTCTCTGTGATAAGAATAACAAGTTGCTTCCATCTTTGAAGACGGAGTTCAAGTACCTCAAACTCTCCGCTGATGTCTGCAACACCCTGAAGAACTGGCAGGCGGACACAAACTACGAGACAGGATGCGCTCTGGCGTATGCACTTGAGGAAAGAAACAAATTCATTAACGATCTTCCTGTCAATAGCAGCGGCCTTATTACCGGCAATGGATTTGAAGGAGTGGAACTGAAGATGCTCAAGGCCGGTGGAAGAATGTTGGGAATCTTCGGAGGTGTCTTTGACATGGATCCTGCGCTTTTCCGTCAACGCTCGGCATACGTCCAGGCCATTCCGGTCAAGGATTTCAAGGACGACGCATGGGATGACGCCCCAGTATGCTCCCTGATGCCGCTGAAGGACAATAGTGGCGCTTCGCCCTTGAACGTCAATTTCCAGGTCGGTTATACGGACACTGCCTTCCTCTTCAAGATCACATCGCCGTTGGTCAATTCTGTGACCAACACCACCAGCGGTGATCTTTGGACGAACAATGACGTCAAGGAAATCTTCATGGCGGCAGGCAATTCCATGACGCAGTTTGCCTTCACTCCCGTCAAGAACTCGGAATACGTGTATGACATAGCAGGAGGAACTGGGCATGTCAAAGGCAATTGGACTCATACGGACACAACGAAAGACAACGTCTGGTATTCCGAAGTCACATTGCCGTTCTATGAAGCTCTGCGCTTCACGGGGTTCACGAAAGAGCCTATTGGCAAGAGAGTCTTTTTGCAGGTGGGCTTCAGCACCAAGAACCGCGATAAAGTCTATTGCTGGAATTGGAATGATTCTGTCTCCATTAAAGGGAATTCCTATGAGGGCATAGATTCTTATTTGGCTTGCTCGCAGAACTTGGCAGCTCCCCAAATAGCATCAAACCCTAAAATAGTAGCAGCAACAATAAGGCAGATCTTCCAGCTCAATTGCGGAAAAATGCAGATGGGTGTGCCGGAGACGGAGACCACAATGACGGAAATTACCGCATGGAACAAGACCCTGCCCTCCGATGGTGATGCCAGATGGGTTTTCTCTGGCAGAAGCGGTTCAATTACTTCCGCCGCACCTGCTAGATTCTATCTGGAAGGCACACAGACCGCGATTGTGCACGTGTCCATGGAAGGCACTGGCGAGGGGTATGTAAGGATATACCCAGAATGGCATTATGCTTATACATCTAGCACTGTGGCCGTTAACGATTCGGTTGCTAAGTATGAAGTGTACATCAAGGATCTTCCCAAGAAGGATTTTTCCTTCCTGCTCAGCGGCGCCAACGGCGCGTCCTACGCCGGTGCCTATTTCAAACTTAAAGTTGAACTTGGATCGCCTGTCACCACAACGAACACGCTGAGAATCAAATCCATCGTAGTGGAGACGCCCAACCCGTAAGCCGATCAAATCATCTGTCCTGCGCAGAAATAGTCGAATCATAAAAACTTTAAGGAAAATGAAACTCTCTGACAGCAAATCCTACTTCGGGAAGCATATTTCGTTTCTCTTGCAGATTGGCGCGGTGCTTGTGCTGTGCGGTTGCACACATGTCGGCACCATCAGCCATGACAATTTGCGGAAGACGAATGACCGGAATGTGCTGAATACTGCGCAGGAGGTGCAAACGATGCAGAAATGTCTAGACGAAATCAAGGCCTGGGGAGTGGAGATGGTGCTGCTTCCCGCTGGAAACTTCCAGCGCGGCAAGTGCACGGTCAGTGTCAGTTCTTTTGCCATTGGAGTGACGGAAGTTACGCAGGCGCAGTGGAAGAAGGTCATGGGGAGCAATCCTTCGGCCTTCCAGGGTGACGACCTTCCTGTGGAGAATGTCACATGGGAGGAGGCCATGGCTTTCTGCGAGTATTTGAACGAAAAAGCGGGCATTGATCTTCCTGAGGGGTATCATTTCTCTCTGCCCACTGAGGCTCAGTGGGAATATGCCTGCCACGCAGGCAGATCAGGTGCCTTTGGCGGAGACAGTTTGCCCGCAATGGCATGGTATCAGAATAATAGCGGAGACACTACGCATCCTGTCGGAACCAAAATGCCCAACGACTGGGGACTTTACGACATGCACGGAAATGTGAACGAATGGTGCTACGACTGGTATGCGCCACTCTATCCTGAAGTGAAGGAAATGTCCATGGAACGCTCTGACAACGCAGCCATGTACGAAGCGTCGTATTCCGGTGGGAAGGCGATTACGGATCCGACTGGCCCTGCGGAAGGCATCTGGCGCGTGAATCGCGGAGGGTGCTGGTATGACCAGCACTTCGAGTGCACAGCGACATATCGCTACTTTTTTTCACCGAATTGCCATCATGATGCATTGGGTTTCAGAGTGGCGCTGGTGCCAATCAAATAAGAGAAGCAATGCATAAGATAAAATTTTACTTATGAAAAAGATACTCATGTTAATGTCAAGCCTTCTGGCCTTCTCGCTTTTTTCGCAGGCACCAGAAACAGCCGATGTAAACGATGTCAGGACGGTGCGCGTTCTTGCAATCGGCAACAGCTGGTGCTGGAGTCTTGTCAGATATTTCAAACAGGTTGTGGAAAGCACCGGTGAATACAAACTGGAGCTTGAATTCGTCGTCAGCGGCGGCTGGACTTTTCAGCGCCATTGGAAGGAATACGAGAAGACTCTTGCCGACCCTTCCTCCAAGTTCTATCAATATGGTCTGCTCTCCACCCCTGATGAAACGCGCTACTCGCTGGTGGACAAACTGGAGATGAAGCAGTGGGACTTCGTCGTCTTGACGCAAGGACCGCAGCATACCGAAAAGGCTGATTACAGCCAGCCGTATTTGAACAATCTGATGGCGGTGATTCGAGAACACGTCCCAACCGCCGCAATCCTGTTGCAGCATTGCTGGAGCGAGACTATCAACGCGCCGTCCTTCGGCGGGGACCTTGCCAAGGCATTCGCCGCCCAGACGACGATGTATGAGAACATGACTGCGGCAACAGATCAACTGGCTGCTGAGACGCATCTGCGCGTCATTCCCACTGGATATGTAGTGGAGAAGTACCGCCAAGGCAAGGAGATGCCGATAGTGGATGTCAATGCTTTGGAGAAGATTCGTCCAAAGAACGCCGTGCCTAAGAACCCTGATCTGGTCGGATACTTCATGTGGTACAAACTTGGCACGCCGCAGGAGCATTGGCTTGCGGACACCATCCATCTGAACGATCGCGGCGAGTACATGCAGGCGTGTTTGTGGTATGCGATGCTTTTGGGAGAGAATCCCGAAGATGTTGATTACGTTCCAAACGGCATCGATTCTGCTGAGGCCAAGGATCTGCGGACGTTGGTCAAGGACGGTCTTGCCGAATATCTTCGGGAAAAGGACAAGTAGCATTACATTTAGGAAAAGAAGATCTGCTGCGATGAATTTCTCTCAAAAGCGGCCGAGCATGGATTCCTTAGGGAGCGGAAGATGAAAAATCGACTTGTTTTTTTGACATTCGTTTTGTGTTTTGCTAAAATTCTTTTGGCGGAATGCGTCATTTCGGACATAAAGGTGCAACAGCGTTGGAATGGTCTTGTGGACATCACATACAATGTCGACAGAGACTTTGTTGATGACGCAGGCAAGCCAGTGCCGCTGATGTTGGAATTCTCCGGTTATGACGCTTTGCGGGAAACGGAGATTCCGATGACCACTCTTTCGGGAGACGGAGTGGACAATGCGGTCGTCAATGGCGGACCATATACCGTCACTTGGAATTCTCTGGAGGACATGCCGAATTACGGCACGGAGAATTTCCGTGTGAATGTCAAGGCCTACATGTCGGGCAACCAAGGCGCCAAGGTTTCCTCTGTGAAAATCAATGGTGGCACTACGTTGGACGGCGCTGGCACAACGACCTTCCGTATCCTGGTCAATTGGTCGAATGGCACGCAGACGATTGTCAAGCCGGTATGGAGCATCACCAGCGGCGGAGAATTCGCTTCCGTGGATAGTGCCACAGGCGTGGTTACATCGAACAATCCGAATAACAGTGACCAATATGTCGAATTGACGGCAACTTGCGAGATAGACGGCACGACCTATTCCGATAAGGTCGAGTTGACGATATTGGGCCAGAGTGCTTATCTGGTGGTGGATTTGACGAATGGAAGCTATCGCTATACAAATGCCTTGCCGGATGTTTCGACGGATACATGCCGAACGACGGAACTTTGGTTGCGACGTATTGAGGCCGGAAGTTTCGTTATGGGCTCGCCTGACAATGAATGCGGCAGATATTCCAATGAAGCGATGCATCAAGTGACGCTGAATCAGGACTATTACATCGGTGTTTTCGAACTCACGCAAAGGCAGTGGGAATTAGTGATGGGTGAAGGGAATCGTCCCAGTTTCTGCAGTCAGAATGAGACCTATGCAACACGTCCTGTCGAATGCGTTTCGTATGTTATGATCCGTGGAACAGGCTCTTCGACTGGTGCGGGGTGGCCGAACTATGGACATAAGTTCGACAGTAAGTCTTTCATGGGAACCTTAAAGCAGAAGACAGGATTGATATTTGATCTGCCGACCGAAGCGCAATGGGAATACGCTTGTCGCGGCGGTAAGAGCACTGGACTGAATTCAGGAGAGGATCCAGTTTCGGAAGGTGAGGACGCAAGCATGGACGTTGTCGGAAGATACTGGAACAATGGCGGTAGTCGTTATTCTCAGACCTGCGATGCATCCTCTGGCACCGCGGTCGTGGGAAGTTATCTTCCAAACGATTTCGGTCTCTACGACATGCACGGAAACGCGTGGGAGTGGTGTCTTGACTGGTATTCTGAAAATCTTGGAACGGCGGCGGTTATTGATCCAGTCGGCGAGAAGTCAGGCAAATACCGTGTTCTTCGTGGCGGCAGTTGGCTTGTTGGAACGCAGGATTGCCGTTCGGCCACGCGTGCATACAACATTTCAGGCTGCACGGGCTTTTACGGCCTGCGTGTGGTTTACAACGTTCTCGAATAAAACGCCATGGAATTTGGCAATTCGTTCTGTTGCTTGTTGACAGCCTTTCGACGAATTGCAAAGTTTTTGAAATAAATTAAATAAACCATAACAAACTAGAAGAGGAAAGAAGCGATGAAAAGACTTTTGACAACTGGTCTGCTTTTGTCTGGAGCATTCCTTTGGGCGGAGATGACTTTGGTGGCTGAAGCGACTAGTGACGCCAGCGTGGTTGATACACGCGATTCGCTAGGGGCCAGACTTGTGCACGGAACCGTGCGGATTTCTCCCGTGGCAGAAGAGGCAGGCGATGATGCGACCCTCTTGATTGACGAGACTGCTCCCGAATGGAGCGTCGAAAATCCGCTGTGGAACAGCACGACAGTTGCGGATGGCGTGCATGCTGCCGAACTCAATGAGAACGACGGCACTTCGCAGGCGCGGCTTGTTGTTCTGAACAGCAACAATTACGTCTATGAAGGCGGCGATTTGGAAGGCGATGTCACATGGAACAACGATGCCATTCATATCGTGCAGTATGGCGTTAAGATTCCTGAGGACGCATCTTTGACCGTTGGCGAAGGCGCTGTCGTGAAACTCTGCCAGGGCGCGGAAATCATCAGCAATGGCCTTATGAAGGCAGAGAAGGGTGCTGTGCTTGGCAATCTCTCTGAAGCGGAGGTGACGGGACAGGAGATTACGGTTGACGAGGAGCTTAGCGAAACATCAACCAATCCCGTGCAGAACAAAGTCATTAACAGCGCCATCGCTTCTCTGACGGCAAAGGACACGGCGCTTGAAAACGGCATTGCAGGCCTTACAAGCGATGTTTCTGAGCTTAAGTCGAAGGCCAATACGGTCGAAGGGCAGATTCCAGCCATCACAGCGGACATCGAAAGTCTGAAGAGCGGCAGCACGGCCGCCGTAAAGGACATTGAGACCCTGCAGGGCAATTTGACTGCCGTGCAGAACAATTTGACTGCCGTGCAGAGCGATTTGACTGCCGTGCAGGGCACTGTCGCTGAACAGCAGACCGCAATCAAAAATACTCAAGATGCTGTGACGGCTCTTCAGAGTGCCGATGTGAACCGCGATGCTGCCATCGCGGCACTTCAGACCGACAATGCTGAACTGAAATCGCAGCTTTCCGCCCTTCTTGCCGTGTTGAACGGCGGAACCGAGGGACAGGTGCTGACAAAGGCTGCTGACGGTTCCTACGCGTGGATGGATGCAAAGGTGCTTGAAGTCAATACGCTAACGCTGGAAAAGGGATGGAATCTTGTGGCTATGCCAGGACGGTGGCTTCTTGAGGAAAGCGACAAGGCTTTGCTGGATACAATCGATATTTACACCTTCGATCGTAAAACGCAGATCTATGCTCCCGCCGACGGTCTGAAGCCGCTGACAAGCTACTGGTTCTATGCAAAGGAACCCTGCACGATCCATTTCGCCGTCATGCAGAATTAATTCACAATTCACAATTTAAAATTCAATTCTTAGCGCTGCCAGACACATTACGCTCCGTGGTAGTATTCTTATGGACTAGTCCCTTAAATGGTTCCGCTGACAAGCTCAGCGGAATCATTCAGTTGGCTATTAACCAGAAGGACAATCATTCTGTCTTCATCATTAATTGAGAATTGAGAATTGTGAATTGTGAATTGCAAAAATATGTCTGCGGTGGCCGAAAATTGCCTACGAAAAAAGCCAACATCGTCCAGAATGGCCCTTTTAACAATTCTCAATTCTCAATTCATAATTCTCAATTAATCTTAAGCTACCTTGAGTTTAATTTCATCAGCGTATTTTCTCAATCTTTGAAATTATGAGACGACTGAGAATTGAGAATTGCCTTTCATATTTTGTACAAAAAGTGAATGATATAATCGTAATAATTTATTAAAAGGTTTCAAAAATTACATATAAGAGGTTCGTATATTATATATATTATCATATTATGATCGTAAAACCTATGATTAAAATAAGAAAAACGACAGAATGAACAAGAATCTCACGATTACCTTGAAGGATTTCAGCCGAAAGTTTTCGGAACAGCTTTCCAGAGGAAATCAATTCACTCTTGTGGAACAGTTGCGCAAAGAGTCTATGGCTACAGCAGTGCAGCCACACGCTCACGCAGGCTGGGAACTTCGCCTTAGAAAAGACGGCGCTTGGGATCTGATTCCGCCGAACACGCTTCATGGATGCAATTTTTGCAGCTACAGCATTGAAGTCGACTTCAGGCATATAATGATCACATGTCTGGACGACGACACGCTGCTGAAGAATTGGAGCATTCCCAACGAAGTCATTCCATTCCATCTGGCTCCTGAGCTTTTCTCCATGCTTGAACACAACAAGGAGAACGTCCCTCTGGCCGCTCGCCTCTTTGAAGCGGCTCTTTTCTCCTTGCTGGATATCTTCGAACGCTTTTCGCGCCTGTCGCAGGAACAGGCCAGTCACAATCTTGCGGACACTGTTCGCAGTTTTCTGGAACATCGCTACTATCGCACATCTCTTTCGCTGGATGAAGTGGCGATGGTTTTTG
>JAKSPA010000279.1 GCA_024405235.1 Lentisphaeria bacterium | reverse complement strand
CAGGGGAAAACGAAAGGAAAGCTCGACAAGGATGAGCGGCGGAAGAGTTCAGACAACAGGCGAGGAAATCGCCAACACGGTGACACATGTCATCGGTTCGCATCTTGGCGCCGCAATGCTGGCGCTTCTAGTCTGGCAGGGTGCGACAAGCGGCACCGACGTCGCATGGAAAGTCACAAGCGGTTCAATCTTCGGAGCCTGCATGATTCTGCTCTACGCCATATCATCGACCTATCACGCGGTCCTCTATCCGCCAGCAAAGCGCATTCTCCAGAAGATGGACCATATCGCGATATACTTTCTGATTGCAGGAAGTTACACACCATTCTGCCTAGTGTCTCTGCGCCCAAGCCACCCTGCTCTCGCGTGGACGATCTTCGGTCTTGAATGGGCGGCGACAATTATCGGAATCGTTTTCAAAATAAAGACGACAGGGCGTTTCAAGACCCTCTCCACGCTGGCGTACGTCATCATGGGCTGGATGGCCATTCTTGCAATCATTCCTCTAATACACTCCTTGCATGGCATGGGAACCATGTGGCTGATACTCGGAGGTGGATTATATTCGTTGGGAACGGTTTTCTTCGTTC
This sequence comes from Lentisphaeria bacterium, assembly GCA_024405235.1. Taxonomy (GTDB): domain Bacteria; phylum Verrucomicrobiota; class Lentisphaeria; order Oligosphaerales; family Oligosphaeraceae; genus UBA1724. The sequence goes on along the minus strand of JAKSPA010000279.1, from coordinate 1,805 downwards.
TTGACTCGTATCCATACGCACACATGATCTGGCATCTCTTCGTTCTGGCTGGCACAATCTGTCATTTCTTCTGTTTGCTATGGCACGTGATGTAACACAATATCTTGAAGGAACGATGATTATGGGAGAATTAAAATTACCGGATCCGAATTCTAAACATCCAATTCCAGGCTACGATAAAGAAATACACATCAAGCCCGCGATAAAAAATCCAAACATCATCGTGGGGGATTTCTCCTATGTCGCAGACGACGATTTCGAGAGCCATGTGACTCATCATTACGAATGGCTTGGCGACAAACTTGTCATCGGCAAGTTCTGCCAGATAGCGTCCGGCGTGGAATTCGTGATGAACGGCGCGAACCACCAAATGACTTCCGTCTCAACATATCCTTTTTTCACAATGCCGTCTTGGAAAGCAACTCCTCCTGAATCATCGGACATGCCATTGAAGGGCGATACAATCATCGGAAATGATGTATGGATTGGTCAGAATGCTGTCATTCTGCCAGGCGTTCACATTGGCGATGGCGCGATCATCGGAGCGAACTGTGTCGTCGGATGCAACATAGCGCCCTATTCCATTGCGGTCGGCAATCCTGCACGCATAATCCGCAAACGATTCGACGACGAATTGATCGAGTTGATGCTCAAATGGAAATGGTGGAACAAACCGATTGAGGAAATCAAATCGCTGGTTCCGCTGTTGACCAACGGCAATCTCCAAGAAGTCAGACAGGCAATTCTGAACGACCTTTCAAACACCAATTGAATAAATGCATATCATATTATCCACAAGGAGAATAAAATGATACGTCCAAGCAAAGTCGCAGGAACATTCTATCCTAGCGAACCATCACGTCTTTCCGACGCAGTTCGCGAATATTTGTCCAATGCCGAAGAAACGGAAAAATGCGACATCGTCGCAGCGGCAGTCCCGCACGCAGGCTATTTCTATTCGGCTTCAATCGCCGCTCCTGCCTTCAAGGCAATGGCCAATGCGAGTTTCGACACGATCGTGATTATCGGCCATGAATTCGGACGCTATGCGCCTGGCATCATGGCGGTCCTGCCTGAAGATGATGTCTTCCGCACGCCTTTGGGCGATGTTCACGTGGACACGGAGCTGCGCGACAAACTGCTGCAATCAGACAAGCGCATCGTCTGCAGCAACCAATCGCACCGCCAGGAACACACGATAGAAGTGCAACTGCCATTCCTGCAGATGACTCACGAGAATTTCAAGATACTGCCCGTGCTATTCGGAGAGGTCACATCGGAGCATTGCATGCGTTTTGCCGAACTGCTTGAAAGAGTGCGTGGAAGCAAAAAGCTATTCATCTTGTCCAGCACGGACTTGTCGCATTATCCACCGGACAAAATAGCCAGAAAGCTTGACGCAAAGACAGTCGCTTTCGCCGAGCGCTTCGACATAGATGGTCTATGCGCATGGAAGGAATCCGCCGAATGGCATGACCTGACGGGAGTGGAAACGCCGATCTGTTCAGCGGGAGGCCTTTGCGTCGCAATGCACTGGGCACAATGTCACGGCGCCACGAGAACCATGGTGCTGCAACGCGGCACTTCCTTTGATGCAGGTGGCGATGCAAGCCGTGTCGTCGGATATTCCTCCATGCTCTTCGTAAAATAGACTACTAGAGAACACGCCATGAGCGAATCATTTACAATTTCAGCAGACAATCAGAAGCGGCTGCTTCTACTGGCCCGCGAAGCCATCCGTGCGGAAGCCTCCGGCGAAAAAACTGCACTGCCTTCGAAAAGCAATGATGCGGAATTGTCCAGGC
>JAKSPA010000278.1 GCA_024405235.1 Lentisphaeria bacterium | reverse complement strand
CTTTCGACATTCCATTTCGACAATTTCCTGAGAGTCTATAGTGCGGCCGGAGAAACTCAGAAGGCGCTTGACCTTCTAAGAAAATACTATGGCGGCATGCTGAAACTCGGTTCAAGGACCATTTGGGAGCAGTTCGAACTTTCGTGGCTGAAGAACGCATCGCCGATTGACAGGATGCCGAAGGCAGGCAGAATCGACGTCCATCGCGAGTGCGGCAGGGGGTGCTTCCAAGGCCTTCGCAACAGCCTCTGCCATGGCTGGGGCGCGTCGCCGATCGCATGGATGATGGAGACTCTGGCGGGAATTTCGCCTGTGGGCGATGGCTTCTGCCGCGGCGTCAGAGTGGCGCCGAAACTCTGTGATTTGGACTATGTGTCCGCAATCTGCCCTACGCCATACGGCGATTTGACAGTCATGGCGCGTCGTGGCGAAAAGCTTATCATTCAGGCTCCAAAGGAACTGAAGGTGATAAGACGCTGAACCGACGATGAAGACATGCAGGCTCCTGAAGGTCGTTTCTTGGCGAAAATGATTTTTTTGCCGAAAGGACGTTTGGTTTCTAGAAAATGGACAACAACTCAAGAAAACGCCATATCTTTCTGCTGATAGTCGGAACGCTTCTCTATTTCGCCGTCAATTTTCAGAGAACGGCAGTGCCTGGCGCGATTTTCGACGAATTGCAGAGCGATTTGAACTGCCAGGCGGGAGCCATCACCGCCATGGGTTCGTCGTTCATGTATATCTACGCGTTTTGCCAATTGCTGACGGGATTGATGGCGGATCGTTTCGGCGGTTTCCGGACGATTCTGTTCGGCGGCTTCTTCTTCATGGTCGGAAGTTTGGGGTTCCCTTTTGCGCACGCGCTGTGGATGATGTATCTTCTGCGTGCTTTTACGGGACTTGGCGCCTCATGCGTCTATCTCAGCATGATAAAGGAATTCTCACGGCTCTACCCCAAAAAGTTCACGGTGTTCTTTGGAACATTCATGTTCATCGGATACATGGGCGGCATGACGGCCGGTTCGCCATTCGTGGCGGCCGTCCATGCCTTCAATTGGCGAACGCTTCTGGCAGGACTGGGACTATGCGTCGCGGCGCTCTATTTGTCTTTCGCAGGAACGCTTGTCTCCTGCCCGAAAGAAGTTTCCGAGCGGACGCCGTTCTCGGTCATGCCGCTGCTGAAAGTCTATGCGAATCCGCTGAATAGAAGACTCGCGTGTTTTTCCGCCGTCAACTGGGGCATCTACTATACGATTCTGACCGTGATCGGCAAGAAATTCCTCCAGGACTACTGCAATATGGGAATAAATGCCGCGGCGCTTGTCATCACCATAATGGGCATAGTATCCGCCTCGTTCAATTTCATCAGCGGAATCGTTTCGCACGCCATTGGCAATCGCAGACGGCCGTTCATGTATGGTGGCGCGTGCCTTGCCGCAATCTGCTATCTGCTGATTTGCACTGCGCTCGCGTGCAATTTCAGATCGCCTGTTCTGGCGGCGGTTTTCCTGCTGGTCACTCTTCCGGGCAGCGTCTCGCCTGTCCAAGTTGCGCTCATGCACGAAATGAATGCTCCCGAAAATGGTGGCGTGACGGTAGCCGTGTTGAATTTCACATCCTATCTCATGGTGGCTTTTTTCAGCAACGTCTGCGGATTCCTTCTTGAACGCTTCAGCCCGACTGTTGTCGATGGCGTCAAGATTTATGGAAGGAATTCCTATTTGCTGTTTTTCGCCTTCGCGCTGGCAGTCATTCTTTTCGGACTGATCAATGTAAGAAGGCTTCCGGAAACGAACGGCGAAAACATTTACGCGAAATCCAGATAGGAGGCGGTGACCGAATGACAAAAAGGGTCTGGAATCATCAAGTGACTTTCAGAGGATGGAAGGCATTGTTGTGAAAAAAATTGCCCGAATTTTCGTCTTTCGGCTTGCAAAACTGAAAATCACCTTTACATTAAGCCCGCTTTTCGTGGCGCGATAGCCAAGTGGTAAGGCGAAGGTCTGCAAAACCTTTATTCATCGGTCCGAATCCGATTCGCGCCTCCAATTTTTTTCTCGAGTACGGCTCGTAACCATTGGCCGGCTGTGTTCAGCATGATACTGACCCACGGCCGGCTTTTGCGTTTTATGACACGCGGGCCGCTCTATTGATTAGAATTTCACACTGCAAATTGAATTTCTCCTGCTTGCCCAGGGGTATTTCCTAGAATATGTCTAAGAAACGCTTTACTCATGACGATGCCTACGACGAGGATGAGGAACTCCTGTTGGACCGCAAGGCCAAGCGCAAGCGCGAGAGGGAGCTGGAAAGGCAGCGTCAGGAAGAGGCGGCGCAGGAACCTCAGACGGCTCAGGACGACACGATGGTTCGCATCGTCGCCGCATGTCAGGCAAA
>JAKSPA010000277.1 GCA_024405235.1 Lentisphaeria bacterium | reverse complement strand
CACCACAGGAGGTGCTTTAACGCGATACATTCCCTAAGAACTAAAAGTTACGGTTTATTTTGTTCCGTCTTATGAGACTGGAGTTTGCCGAAACATCGCGTGTAATCACGCGTGAAAGCAAATCGGATAAATTAGCGCCGCCCACCTTCACTGACAGCATAGCCATTCAGGCGGAGCGGCGACTTTCGGGAACTTCGTAATATCACTCGAAATTGCAGACGACGCACTCTTTGGGACGACTCTTGAGCAGTTCGTCTCGTCTGGCCCGTGCAATTTCAATATCGTCGCTGATGAATTCCTCGCACGCCGGTTCGTCCAATCCCTTAAGATCATAGACATCGTACAATCCGACGCGAGTGTAGAGCGGCAGACACCATCCAGGGCAGTGCATGCAGTATTTTGGGCAGGCGCCTGCATCGTTGTTGATGGCCTTCGAGAGGCTCGGGCAGCGGTTCATACGCAGAATGAGCTCGTGTCCGTGGCGTTCGATGTCCATATCGCAGTTTTCTTCGACGCGAATCTTCTGGTAGTACTCCTCCACGCCATCCAGTCCCTTTTCCTTAAAGAGTTTCTGACAGTGGAAGTCCTGATGACGGCTGATCTCGTCGTAGTAGTCCTGCAGTCCATTCCGTGCGTCAAGGAACTTGAAGACTTCGTTATAGAAACGTACAAAGTGGTCGCTTGGAATCATTTCGCGGTCCTCCTTCTGAAAATCTGCACGCAATGGTCGTCGTCGATCTTTTCGAGCGATGCCTCCCATTGCGTACCGTCGCACATTCCCGCGTTGATTTCGCTGGTCTGCAGACAGCTATGCTCCGAAATCGGCAATCCGAGCGCCTTGAGATGGCGATGTGCGGGGCATTCGAAGACCTCAAAGCGTATTTCGTCCTCTTTTACAGTCAGTTGATATGGAGCGCCTTCGCGATGGAAGAACCAATTGAGATGCTCGATCAGTTCCGAGGCATCGCCCTTCTCCAGTTTCTCGCGAATGGACTTGTATACATCATGCCCTGTTTTGTGCAGAATCTCTTTCAAGGCATCCACGCCGTAATGCTCCACGATGTAATTCAACGTGGTATTCGTCGTGCCGTGGAAGTCACGATGAAGTTCGTTGTTTTCTTGATAGCGCAGCATTTCATGCACCTCACTCTAGCGGAACAGCCACTCCTTTTCATCACGGAGGACTTCGTCGATCATTTTCGAGCACTCTTCCGTGAGCGAATAATTGATAAGGCATCGTGCCGTGTTGAATACGCCAAGACGCACCATCAGTTCCTTCTGTCCGGCAAGCCAGCAGGCGATGTTCTCTCCGCCGAACACCTTGTATAGAACGCTATTGAGATGTTCCTGAAGCTTCTGCGCCTCTTCCACCTTGCCATCGCGCACCAGACGGTGCATCTCGGTTGCGTAGGCACCATTGAAGCAACCGCCGCCGAAGAGGACGCCGTCATAGCCGTCGCGCAGATACGGGACGCAGGCAAATTCGTCGCCGCAGAGAGCAGCAAGCGTGCCGTTGCGTCTGGCCTTCGCCGCCAGAATGGCGGCCTTGTAGTCGTCGCGGCTGGAGCAGTCTTGCACGAGCACCCCCTTCGGAATGTCCAGAATGCGTCCCAAAAGTTCTGGAGAAACGATGGTCTTTGCGAACGGACCGAGATTGTAGATACCAATGGAGACCTTGCTGGCCTCTATGACCTTTCCGTAGAGATTGAAGAGGAAGTCGTCCGTGGGATCCAGCTGGAAGAAAGGCGGTGCAATAACGGCGATGTCAATGCCTTCGTCCTGATAGCGTCCGAGATTTTCAATCATTCGTTCGGCGGAGTTATCGGTGATCTGCATTGCAATCGGCATGCGCTTATTGACGAAGCGGACGGTGGCGCGAAGCAGTCTGAGTCTATCCGCGTCTGGCAGGAATGGTCCTTCGCCAGCGGTTCCGCCGATAAACAATCCCTTGATGCCCAAACGGATCTGATGCTCAATCAGTTTTTCCAAAGCATCTTCGTCCACATGCCCATCCAGCGTCAACGGCGTGGTCATGGCAGACCATGCGCCCTCAAAGACTTTCATGTTCATTTTTGTCAGATTTCCTTATTGAATTATGGTAAAACGCTTGCGCGGGAATTGAACCGTCGCAAGTCATGGAGTTTGTTTAACGGAGATTCCGCCATCGGAGGTGGAATCGGACAGCGCGCGGCGTTCGGAAGCCGCAAGTTCTCTTTCGATTCTGAGGCGGTAGACTCCAGGCGGACAGCCATATCGCCTGCGGAAACAGTTGCTGAAATAGAGGGAGGAACTCCAGCCTGTCATTCGCGCCTCGTCTTTTACAGTGTAAATGCTGTATCGAAGGAAGTGCTCCGCTTTTTTCAATCGAATGGACATCAGCAGTTCGTGAACGGACGGCATCTTCGCCGCCCTCAT
>JAKSPA010000276.1 GCA_024405235.1 Lentisphaeria bacterium | reverse complement strand
CGCGGCGCAAACATAGCGCGGCCATGGCGGCCAGAAAGGCTCCGCGGCGCAAACAGAGCGCGGCCATGGCGGACAGAAAGGCTCAGCGGCGCAAACAGAGCGCGGCCATGGCGGCCAGAAAGGCCCCGCGGCGCAAACATAGCGCGGCTATGCCTAGAGATTCTTCCTATACTCGCGTGGCGTCTTGCCGGTGATTTCGCGGAATTTCTTTGAAAAATAGCTGAAGTCGTTGAATCCCGAATCGAAGGCGATCTCCTGAATGCTCTGCGTTCCTTTCCGCAGAAGCAATTCAGCGCATTCGATTCGTTTGCTGATAATGTAGTCCGAGACATTCCGTCCCGTATATTTTTTGAATTTTTCCTGAAACTGTCTAGTTGAAATGAAAGACATCCTTGCGAGTTCGGGCACCTTCAGATCCTTCATGAAATTCGCATTGATATAACCGAGAACGTTGCCCAACTGTTTATCTGGAACCATCGCCTCTTCATTCGGCTGCATATTGCTGTTGCGCAGAAGCGTCAGAATGACGTTCAAGAGACGAATCGTGCTTCCGAAGAGATTTCCAGAATATGGCAGCACCTCCTCCTTGTGGAGTTCGTCGGCGGATTTGCATACGAATTCAAGCACAGCAGAGTCTTCAAGCTTAAGAACAGGCGCGACGGAATAGTTTATCTCGTCTGGATTTATCGGAAAGAATTTCGAGAAAAGCGGAATGTTTTGTCCATCCAGCAAAGGGATAGGGAGTTTCGTATGGTCATATAGGATATTGAGAATTCCCATAGGCACGCAAACATCGAAAACATCCTTTCCGTGAACAGAGTGCATAATCGTAACCGTTTTATCTCCATCCACCACATCAAATCCATGCGTGTGTCCAGGCGGCACCAAAATCACATCGCCAGCCTTCAGTTCGCATCTTTCGCCGTCCATGATATGCACGCCGCGTCCTGCAGTGACTATGCCGATTTCCATGCTGTCGTGCGAATGGAAGAGCCGCTGGCACTGTTCTCCGAAAGGCATATTCACCACGGTGACTGGCCAATCGTCCAGATGATAGTCGTGTTCGGACTTCATCAATGCAATTGTGAAAATGTTTTCAGCCATGGTGGTCAATTAATTTTCCGAAAGGGTCCGCGACATGGAATCGCGAGGTTCATGGTTATTTTTCTATGAAAAGAGTCTTTTGTAGAGCGTTTCAGCGTTTCCTGCCTGAACGGCATGCCACCCTCTGGCATTCGCGACATTGACAAGATCCATTCGGTCATCCAGATAGAGATCTGGCTTGCCGAAGCGTTTTTCAAAGGCCTTGAACATCTCTTCCGAAGGCTTCAGCGCATGGACTTCATCGCTTCGTATTGCGTCCGTTATGAAATCGTATTCACCTACGGTAAGGGCACGGAATCTGCGGAAATGAATTGGATTGATATCGCTGAAGAATACAAAATGGCTTCCTGTCGCGACCATGTTTCGTATCAATTCAGGCATTCCTTCGATTGACGGCAGAAGATATGCCTCGTGGGCTTTCAGAATCTCCTCTTTGCTCCATCGTCCGTCGAAGCGTTCGAAGAACCCCTGCAGATATTCCTCCTCCGATGATTCGCCTAGAAGGAATTTTTCAAAAGGCCTCTGGAAAGGATCCACACCAAGGGTGATGCCATCGGCGTCCGTCAATCCGAGCGCGTGGCGCAGCCCCTGACGGAATTGCCGAATGAGCGTGTTTCCGATGTCGAGCGCGACAAGCCTGTATGGATTTTCAGTTATTTCGAACATGATTGACCAAAACGAAAGCAGGGCGATGACCTTCCAGAGGCGTCGCCCTGATTTTAATGGAATTCAAAAGGAAGCGAGACTACTTCTTGAAGTTGAGGCCTGCGAGTTTCTTGTTGAGTTCTTCGCGCGCCTTTGCATCAGCCTCCGACTGCGCCTGCTTCGCTGCCGCCTTGACTTCCTCTTCGGAAGGCTTGTCGACGCCCTTCAGACCCTCCAGAGCCTTGAGCTTCTCAGCCTCCTTGGCTGCTGCGGCCGCGCGCAGCTCGGCCTCGGCCTTGGCGGCCTCCGCCTTGCGCTTTTCGGCCTCCGCATCGCCCTTGAGCGATGCAAGAATCTGCTGGCCTGTGAGAACGCCGTTGTTGCCCTTGAGGTATTCAGGCATTTCGCCAGGCGCGTGGGCACCCGCCGTGGATACATTCTGTTCGGTTGCCTTTCTGACGACTTCGAGGAAGAAGTCTTCCAGATCGCGGCCTGGATTGTCGATGGCGACGTTGTCCAGATTCTTGACACCGTGTGCGCTAAAGAAATTCTTCAGTTCGGCGATGGTTTCATCGGAGAGCCGCGGAGTGATGATCTGCGTCTTGTCCTCTTCGCGGAGGATGTCGGTCAGAAGTCCCTGGGCACGGATCTGTCCGCCATAGAGAACGACGACGCGTTCGCAGACATCCTGCACGTCGGCGAGAAGATGGCTGCAGAGAATGACGGTCTTGCCACG
>JAKSPA010000275.1 GCA_024405235.1 Lentisphaeria bacterium | reverse complement strand
ACCGAAGCCGAGGACGTCTGCCTTGAGACGTTTAGGAAATTCGTAGTCAAGCACTTCCACAGTTACATGGAACTTCTTTCGGACGTCGCGTGCGAGCGTCGGAACGGTTTCCAGATTCCACTTGTACGTGCCAGCGGGAAGCATTGTCTTGATGTCCAGCCAGAGCATTTTCGTCTCGCAGGATGGGACGCTGACGATTCCAGCTTCATTGAGTCCGGAGATTCCGTCGAATTGCGGATCGCCGACTTGATTGAGGCGTGGAAGGACCTCCTTGATTGCCAATAGGTCGGTGAATGGAATTTCAGTGCCCTGCAGCATGAAATCAGGCTCCAGACGGAAGACCATGTTTCGGTCGGTGAAATTCGTGATGAAGAGCGCTGCGCATTCCTGCTCGTTGCGTGCGACGGTAATCGTGATGTCGGCGGAGTCTTCTGGTTTCGCTGGCAGTGACGTCGTGTACTTCTTGCGGTATGGATTGTCGTTCCAGATGACATACGGCGTGTTCACCACCGGAGGCTGGCGTCTTGCAATATATTCCGCCGCAAGCGCTTCTGCTGGTTCTATGCCGAGAATGGCGTAGCCTGTCGGAATGTTGTAGCCAGGGAAGGCGGCCGTGACTTCTGTGGTCGGTGTGCCTTCGCGTCCGATGTTGAAAAGTATATAGTGATCCTTTGCCAGATCCACGCCGAATTCGGATGGTGCGATGGAGAATACGCCTTCCCAGCAGTCCGAATGGCGTTCGGTCTTGAGTGTGAAGTCGGCGTTCCAAAGCGCATTCCCGCCACGTGCGTCATAGACGGCTCCATCGGAATTTAGGATGAAGCTGTGGTTGGGCGCTTCCGCTTCGTCGGCTGCAAACATGATGCAGACGGCATCGTCGTACCATACCGTATCGTCACGCTTGGAGCATGTATTGATGACTTTGTCGGCTTCCGGACGCATGCATTTGAATGCGACGGTGATGAGATCGGCGTTTCCGAAGACCTTTGCTTCGCTGGTCAGTTGCGGAACCTTGCGCGTTTCAAGCAGCGTGAAGTTCAGCGTTTCCGCGCTGTTTTCGTCTGCGGCAAGTTTCAGAATAGGCTGCACTTCGACTTTCTTGGCACTGCCAGCAGAACCAGTCAGTTTTGCGATTTCCTTCGCGGCGATATCCTTCGCGGAGACCTTCTCGCGCTTGCCGTATGCGTATTCGATTAGATTTTCAATGAAGAAGGGTTCCTTCTGTCGCATCGGCGTGAAGCAGTCCGAAAATATGACCGTGCCCTTGCCAAGTACATTGCGGATGCCGACGACCACCGGCTCGCCCTCGGCAGTCGCGAAATACGTCTCAAGACCAGGGATGTTCCAGTTCTTGAACCAGCGTATTGATGTCATCTGGAATTCGTTCTTCGCGTTCGATGTGGTGTAGTCGTGCGGAGAACGCAGGAAAGATGCGTCGCACTCTTTGTTCGCGATGGCGTCTTTCGGGAGGTCCTTGATGAATTCATGTGGAAAATCCGCCAGTTCGCTTATGGAAGGGAAGGGCAGGGCGCACGATTTGTAGAAGTCGCGCGTGCTTGCAAGTGACTGATTCAGCGTAGTCCAGCTGTTCCAGCCGAAATAGAGCACGCCGCCTCTGCGCAGAAATTCACGCATGCTGTTGCAGATGCCAGGCTTGCTGAACCACTCTTCAAGCGTCGCTGCGGGCAGCTGGTCGGCGAGGATGACAATCATCGAGTTGTCTATGCTTTCGCAGGCTCTGATGAGGCGGGTGCCCTCAAGTTTCTCTTCTGCACCAAAATTGTTCTGCAGCAAGCCCATGGAACGCACGTCCAGCGGAGAGTTGCCGACAAGAGTGAACTGCTCCTGCGCAAATATGCAATTCAGAATCAGGCCAAAGAGCATTGTCAGAAGAAGGCGTCCGATTTTCATTTGTTTTTCCTCTTTGTTTGTTGTTTTCTGATCAAATTCTATTGCGATAGATCTTTTTCGTTAATCTTGAAAAGTTCGTTTCCCTTCGCAGGTCGTGTCAGAAATCAGTGGAAAAGCGTTTTTTTAACTAGGGTTAACGTTTATCCTACGACTTAATATAAACCTTTGTTTGACCATTTGCAAGAAAATTTACAACGAAAATTCGAAAATGAAAAAGAAAAAGTAAATGCAATAGTTTTATGCCCCTTATTCTAGAAACAAGGGTGTGGAACATTTAGTCCAAAATTAGACATTTCGGACTATCTTAGCACAGCCAGCCTGAAATGTCCGTCCATGTGTATCCATTGAAGGAGAAGCCATCAGCGTTGCCGATGAGAATTTTTTCATTGATTCCGGAAAAAACGCCCTCCACATCCACAGAGGACATTCCGCAGGAAATCCGTGCACCGAAATCATCGTATGAGATATCCAGTTCCGTCCCCTCTGCGAACCAAAGACGACGGCCGCCGCCTTGCTCTCGCACGCCTGGTCCTCATGCCACTCACCGGGCAGCAGGCCGCGATCCGGACTACCAC
>JAKSPA010000274.1 GCA_024405235.1 Lentisphaeria bacterium | reverse complement strand
CGCCGCCGTAATTCCAGTACTTGCGTCCATTTTCGTCCACTTCCGCAAGGCCCTGGTCGATCCAGTCCCAGATGTATCCGCCCTGCATGCGCTTGTATTTGCGGAAGTAATCGAAATATTTGAAGAGAGCGCCGTTGGAGTTGCCCATCGCATGAGTGTATTCGCATGGAATGAACGGGCGTGGATCGATCGGCATGTTTTTCTCCACCCACTTCTGAACGGCGTGGAATGAAGGATACATTGGAGACACGGTATCAACCAATTTGACGCCGTCGTTTGCAACATAGCAAATGTCCTTGTCGACCATTCTGGCCAGTTCGCAGTAATGGACCAGACGAGATGGATCATGGAAACGGACGTAGGAACACAGCGCTGCGAAATTGTCTCCGCGACCCGCTTCATTGCCCATAGACCATAGATGCACGCATGGATTGTTCTTGTAGATGCCGACCATTCTGGAGACACGGTCCATCATGGAGGAAAGCCACAGCGGATTGAAGGACAAAGTGCTGTAATACGCATGGATTTCAATGTTCGCTTCGCTGATCACATAGAATCCCATGCGGTTTGCGACCGCAACCAGCCGCTCGTCATTGGGATAGTGGCAGGTTCGTATCGCATTGAAATTGAAGCGCTTCATGATCGTCAAGTCGTCAACGATGTCCTGGTAGGTGACGGTCTTGCCGAGTTTTTCATCGAAATCGTGACGGTTGACGCCGAAGAATTTCACAGGCTGTCCGTTGATCATCAGGCAACCCTCCTTCAGGCGCACGCTTCTGAAACCGATGTCGGTTCCGGTGGCTTCCGACACCGAACCATCCGGCGCGACAAGTGCCACCGTCAATCTGTAAAGTTCGGGAGTCTCTGCGCTCCAGCGATGGACTGCTGGAAGTTCGTATTTGGCTTCGGCCAGAGGCAGGAAGCGCTTATCCTCCGGATAGTGATACATTTGGCCGTTTTTGACGAATTCCAGTTCCTTCGCCTCTGGCCAGACGGCATCGTCGCCGTAGAACAACTGCACACGGAACTTCCAGCCAGTGGGAATCTGATGCGCGCCAAGGAAACCCGCTTCAAGCTTGAGCGTCAGAAGGCCAGTGGATTCGGTCGCCTCGTCAAGAGATGTCTGTGCAAACACATCGACGATATGCGCCTTCGGCGTGTATTGCAGATAGACGTCGCGCGTGATTCCAGCCACGCGCCAGTGGTCCTGGTCCTCAAGGAAGGAACCATCCGACCAGCGGATCACGAGAATCGCAAGAATGTTCTTGCCTGCATGGACGAAATTGGTCACATCGAATTCGGAAGCAGTCTTGGAATCCTTCGCCATACCGACCGCCTGCCCATTGACGTAGATGAACCCGCATGTTTCCATGCCGCCGATATGCAGCACGACTCGTTCGAAGCCCTCGCGCACATCGAATTCGCGACGATAGACGCCTGTCGGATTCTTCTCCTGCGGAACCATCGGCGGCGTGTCGCCGAAAGGCATGCACACATTCACATAGTGCGGATTGTCGAAGCCCTGCCGTGTCCAATTGCCAGGCACCTGTATGGGAGAGCCGCCGGCCGCCGTCGTTCCTTCCAGCAAAGTCGTATCGACCTCTTCGGGACGTTTGAAAATCCAAAAGTCCCACGTGCCGTTCAGACTCTGTATTTCAGGACAGTCGAATGGCTCGAACGTTCCGCGGCGCGCGTCGTCTTCGCTCTTCCAAGTAAACAAAGGCGAACGGCTCTTCAGCATGTTCACCTGCGGCACCATTGGATTTTCCCAAAGACGAGTTTTAAGATCGAAAAGATTCATGTTCGTATGTGTTAAAAATTAAAAATGGTTCTGGTTCAAAAGCGAACCAGAGCCACGAACGACATAATCTGACTGCTGGAAATTATTCGAGTTCCTTCAGAATTGCTGCAGCTGCTGCAGCAGGATCTTCCGCCGCAAGAATCGGACGACCGACGACGATGTAGTCGGCTCCGGCCTCGGCCGCCTTTTTAGGAGTCATGATGCGTTTCTGGTCGCCGATGTCGGCACCGGCGGGACGGATGCCTGGCACGACGGTAACGAAATCCGGACCGAACTTTTCGCGCAGCATAGGCAGCTCCAAAGCGGAGCATACGACGCCAGGCAGTCCTGCCTCTTTCGTAAGTGCAGCAAGACGAAGGACTTGTTCAGCAGGAGAGACATTGATGCCGATGGCTTCGAGCTGCGCCTGGTCCATGCTTGTCAGAACCGTCACCGCAATGACGAGCTTCCCTGTCTCCTTCATCGCTTCGGCAGCAGCCGCAAGCATCACGGGACCGCCAGATGCATGGACGTTGATCATGTCTGCTCCGATAAGCGCTCCAGAGCGTATCGCCTGCGCCACGGTATTCGGAATGTCGTGGAACTTCATGTCCAGAAAGACTTTCTTTCCTCTTGATTTGAGTTCCTGAAGAACGACAGGACCATAATGCGTAAACAACTGTTTGCCAACTTTATACCACTCGACATTGGCGCCGATTTTGTCGACGAGTGCCAATGCTGTT
>JAKSPA010000273.1 GCA_024405235.1 Lentisphaeria bacterium | reverse complement strand
AGCATTCAGCGGACACCGATTCACACGCTGGGAACTGAGGCGGGCTGCAGGCTCTTCGTGAAGCGTGAGGACCTTCTGCCATTCTCCTTCGGCGGCAACAAGGCGCGAAAAGCGGAGCTCTTTTTTCAAGAATTGGCGAAGGAGGGCGCCGATTGCGTCGTGACCTACGGCAGCAGCAGTTCCAACCACTGCAGAGTCGTCTCGAACAAGGCGGCTTCTCTTGGAATGCCGTGCTGGATCATTTCGCCTGAAGAGGCCTCCGAGAGGACCAGCAATCTCGCCTTGATGGAACTCTTTGAGGCAAAGATCGAGACCGTTCCGGTTGATTGTGTCCACGATACGATAGAGGCGCGGTTGGCTTTGCTGAAATCAGAGGGGCGCAAGCCGTATTTCATTGCAGGCGGTGGACATGGTAATCTTGGCACGCAGGCATACGTTGATTGCTATGATGAAATCCGTGATTACGAGAGGCGTGAAGGAATCCATTTCGATTACATCTTCCATGCTTCGGGAACGGGAACGACGCAGGCGGGATTGATCTGCGGCAGGCTTCTTGCAGGCGACGAACGCGAAATAATCGGCATAAGCATCGCTAGAAAAGCTCCGAGAGGGCGCGATGTCGTGCTTCAGAGTGTCCGCGATTATCTTGGCGAAGGTGCTAGGGCTAGCGAAGAAGCGATTCAGGCCGCCACGCGTTTCGTGGACGACTACACTGGAGATGGCTATGCCGTCGCGAACAGAGAAATAACGGCTACGATTCATCGCGTTATGAGACAATACGGCCTGCCATTGGATCCGACTTACACGGGAAAGGCGTTTACGGGAATGATCGATTATCTGACAAAAAATCGCATTTCCGAAAAGAATGTCCTTTTCATTCACACGGGCGGAACGCCGCTCTTTTTCGATGGCCTGAAGTAGGGCCTTGATTTCATGACAAACATACTGCTTTTAAGTGCTGGAACCCGCGACAAGATTGTCCAGTATTTCCGTCGTGTATTTGCTGACCATGGCAGGGTGATAGCTACGGACATGAGTCCGCTTGCGCCTGCCGTCTACGAGGCGGATCGCTTCTGCCGTGTCTCTGGCATGAACGAGCCCGGATATCTCGAGTCGGTGCTGGATATCTGCCGCGAAGAGCGCATCGACGGCGTGCTGTCGCTGATTGATCCTGAACTCTCGCTGCTTGCGAAAAACGTTGACAGATTCCGTGAAATCGGCACGACGGTAATCGGTTCCTGCTACGAACTTTGCGAACGATCGCTGGACAAGATGGAGATGTTCAGATGGCTGACGGCGCACGGCTACAAATGCGCACGCTCGTTCGATTCTCGCGAAACCTTCGTCTCCGAACTTGAGGCTGGTAAAATCTCCTTCCCTGTCTTCGTGAAGCCGATTTGCGGCAGCGCGTCAATCGCCATCAGCAAAGTGGACAATCTCAAGACGGTGGATTTGCTGCTGGAGAATTCCGACGGCCTGCTCATTCAGGAATTCCTGAATGGCCAGGAGATTGGCGCAGACGTCTATATCGATATGATTTCTGGCGAAGTCGTGTCGATATTCACGAAGAAGAAGCTGAAGATGCGTGCGGGAGAAACCGACAAGGCGGTCAGTTTCAAGGATCCGAAGCTCTTTGAACTGATAAAGCGTTTCGTCAAGGAGTCTGGTTTCCGTGGACAGATTGACATCGACATCTTTGAAATCGGTGGCGAGTACTACATCTCGGAGGTCAATCCGCGTTTCGGCGGCGGTTATCCGCACGCCTTCGAATCTGGCTGCGACCACATGACGATGATACTTAACAATTTGCAGGGCAAGGCGAATGCGCCATCCATCGGCAGCTACGACGAGGGCATCTACATGATGAAATACAATGAAATCATGATTCGCAGGGATTGATCCCGATGGCTGGAAAGCGTGTTGAATTCATTGATTTTGCGAAAGGCATCGGCATATTGACGGTGGTCTGGGCGCATATCATGCTTGTCGGTTGGAGCCATCAGCTGATATACGCCTTCCACATGCCGTTCTTCTTCTTTGCATCTGGACTGCTCTTCAATCGTGAGAAATACTCTTCCTTCGGCGAGTTTGTCAGACGTCGCGCGAAAGGCATGCTGCTTCCGTATGCGATCTACTCGGTTGTGACGTGGACTGTATGGGCGCTCTTCAGATTGCTGCGGCATGACGAAGTGGAGAGTTTCATCGCGCCGTTGCTGCAGACCATCTGGTCACAGGGGTCCGGCGAATTCATGGTGCATAACAGCGCACTCTGGTTCATTCCGTGCCTGTTTGCCGTTGAGATTATGTATTTCTTTGTGTCGCGTCTCGGAGATGCGAAATCGCTTCTGGCGTCATTCTGCATAGCCGCGATCGGCGTGATTCTTGCACAGTGCTTCGGGAAAAAATATCTGATGACCATGCCTTGGAATCTTGATGCGGCATTCTATGCGCTGCCGTTCTATTGCGTCGCAGATGTGTTCAAGCGCAAAATGCCGCCTGCGGCTTTTGCCAACAGTGCGTTGCCCAGACCGACTCCGAAGATAG
>JAKSPA010000272.1 GCA_024405235.1 Lentisphaeria bacterium | reverse complement strand
CTTCACCGACCACAGCACAGCCAATCCCGTCTCAACATACGATGGTCGCGGCATGACACTCATCTCCGGCATGGAGATCCATCCTGAAGGCCCCCGCGGCGTTCCATGGCATCTTCTTGCGCTTGGCGTGCCAGAGGATTTTCAGACGCCAGTGAAAGACGAAACGACCACGATACAGGAATGCATCGACGCAGTGAACGCCGTAGGCGGCCTGGCCTACATCGCCCACCCGTCATGGTGCGGCATTCGCTCCACTGATCTAATGCCGCTCAAAGGTGTCCAGGGCCTTGAAGTATATAATGGCGACACACGTTTTGCGGGCAAGTCATTCAACATGACGCAGTGGAACGAAATCTCAGACATGGGAATCCTCTGGAATGCGCTCGCCGTAGATGACGCACACACCGAACGCGATTTCTTCAGCGGCTGGACGATGGTTCTTACGGACAAGCCGCTCTCTCAGGCAACGGTAATCGATGCCCTAAGGGCCGGTCAGTCCTACTGCACGCAGGGGCCAGAATTCAAATCCATCACCCTCGAAAACGACATTCTAGAAGCGGAATTCTCGCCATGCATCGAAGCGATTGGAATCTCCTTCTCCTATCGCGGATACTGCGGCATGACGGAAAATCTCACATCGTTCACCGATGGCTTCCAGGAGGTCACGCACTTCAGCGCAAAACTCAAGCACGACATCCCCAATGCCTTGGTCCGACTTCAGATCAAAGACCGTCAAGGACACTACGCATGGAGCAATCCCATTAAAATAGGATAACGACAGAACATGAAAAAGACACTTCTATTGACAGCTTTCTTCTCCGCTCTGATGTTTTTTGCGCAGGCAAAGCCTCTTATCGCGCCCGTCAGCAAGGAAAATTGGGAACCCGCCCGCAACGCGCTGGCGCAATCGACATTTGAACTTACCGAAGAAAACAGCGAAAAGATGATGAGAGTCTCGCAGGACAGCGACGAAGGCTACACCTTCTACCGTACCTACACGACACTCGCGCCAGGCGACTACACCTTCATCATACAAGCGGAAGGCAAGAGCGAAAAAGGCCTCCTGCAGAACGCCTACAGCTTCGATGCGGCAGGCAAACCCTCGCTGCTCTTCTTCCATGGCACCGATGGCGGCGTCCTCTCGTCCGCGCCGATCTACATCACCTTCACAGTGCCGGAAGGCTCCGTCTCGCAGCGCTTTGACGTCGGCATTTCAGGCAATCGCGGCACCGCGACATATTGGGCGCCGGAAATCCGCGAAGGGAAGATCAGCGCTCCCGTTGTAGAGGAGACAGGATTCAGAGCAATTCCCGCGGCGAAGGGCTGGATTGCCGAATGGATCTGGTTCGAAGGTGACAAAGGCGTTCCTGGAATGGATTTCACGAAGGAATTCGAACTTGCCGATGACCCCACCGCCGCCATCTGCGAAATCACGGTGGACAACGGCTACGAACTGGTCGTCAACGGCGCAAGTGTCGGCTACGACGTCGATTGGCATTCGGTTGAAACATACGATCTGGCGCCATATCTGCACAAAGGCAAGAACAGCATAGTAATCCACGCGAAGAACACCGACGGTCTTGCAGGAGTTCTCTTCCAGGCTGTGATCATTGATGCCGCCGAAAATCCTACTGTGGTAAAGACCGACGCCACATGGCAGACGACGCACACGGACGGCACTGCCGCAACCACCAAATCTTTCGGAGAGACATCTGCCACAACCGGCCCCTGGGGCACAATGAAATTCCATCGCATCACGCCGCCGCGAGCGCTTGCAATCAAACCTGTCAACGCTGTTCGCGAAACAAAGGCGGGCGGGATGCTCTCCTTCGAATTTCCTCTCCCGCCGGAACTCGATAGTGCAGACAAGGAGGAATTTCCAGAGCTGCAGATCAAATACATCGACGTCAAGACAGGCGAGGCAATCTCCATCAGCGGCGTGCCGCTCTTCGTGCGATGCGTTTTCGATGGCCCGAAGAAGACTCTGTGGGTCGAACATCTTACGTCGCGCTATGCCAATCCAGGCACCTACCGTGTGGAAATCTCCGGCAAGGACTATGTAATCCATGCGGGAGAAGTCACCGTCACGGCCATAGATGATCTGCCGGAAGGAAGCGGCGCACTCATGCCGAAACCATCGCTGAAAAACTACTTGGAGACGGATTTCTACAAGCAGTCGCTCTATGTATTCGCCGCCGAAAATCCTTCGCGCGAAACGCATATTTCATGGTCCCGCACAGGCGGTCACTTCTATGAACTGCTGGTCCTCACGGGCACTTGGAGCAAGGAAATGCTCTACGACATGACCGTCATAGAGAAGCAGATGCAGGACATTCTCGAACAGGATCCGCTGGCGACCGTCAATCTCAAATTCCGAATCGACGTGCCTGGCTGGTGGTGCGCCGCACATCCGGAAGATGTATATCTTTCAAAACAAGGCCGTTCGGCGCAGCAGTCATTCTGCTCGAACATCTGGCGCAAGGATTCCATCCAGACCATCATCAATACGATGGAATGGCTTCAGAAACGCCCTGTCGGCAGAGCG
>JAKSPA010000271.1 GCA_024405235.1 Lentisphaeria bacterium | reverse complement strand
TGATCATGCCTGATGACATAGCCGACATTGTTTTGTTTTTTTTTTTATACAGAAACAATGCGGTTGTCGATGAAATCATTGTACATCGCATGAACAAGCAGCCTTTTCTCGTGTGATAAAGATTTTTCAAAGACTTTGTGATGCCTGTTTGAACCAATTTAATTGCAGAATAATTTGCGGTACTGGAAAATGCAATTATATTAACGGGCTTGCACAAAAATTGAATCACTTTTTTGTTAACATAAATCAATAGAATTCCAAGGAAAAGAGAATGTCTGTCAAGATTCGTCTTCGTCGTACTGGCGCTCTGAGCGCTGCCTGCTGGCGTATTGTTGTTGCCGATGCACGCTCCCCGCGTGATGGCCGTTTCATCGAGAACATCGGTGTCTATGACCCCCGTCATGACAGCGAAAAGATGGATGTCGCCCGCATGGAGTACTGGATTTCCAAGGGTGCTCAGCCCTCCGAACCCGTCATGGCAATCTACAACCGCCAGAAGAATGGCAAGCCCTTCCCGGCACGCCGCGAGCCCGTCAAGAACGCCGCTCCTGCTCCAAGAGCTCTGAAGGTTGTCGAAGAGGCTCCTGCTGCTGATGCCGAGGCTCCTGCCGCCGAGTAGGAACGTCAGTTTCGGAAATAATTAGCACGTCCTATGTCCTTCTCTTTTCTGAAACGACTTTTCGGTTCCGAGGTCAAAGACGGGGGCGCTCTGCCGCCGATGGTGGATGCAACCGCTCCGGAAGAATCCGTATCCAATACGGCTGATTCCGTTCCCGCAAATGCTCCTGAGGTTCTGAACAACCTTAAGGAATTTGTCAAATACGTGGTGACATCCTTGGTCGACAAGCCCGAGCAGGTGTCTTTGGAAGTCGCCGAGAAACGTGATCTCACCGTCATACAGGTTCACTGTTTCAAGAAAGACATCGGGAAGGTCATAGGCAAGAGTGGAAAAACCATCACCGCACTGCGCACTCTGGTGTCCAGTGCGGCATCACGTAATCGCCTCCACATCACTGTGGATGTCATGGATGACTGAGAACCATGCAGATTGACATAGTCAGCCTTTTCCCCTCCATTTGCAAGGGTGTGCTCTCCGAGTCCGTAATCGGTCGTGCCTGGAAGGAAGGGATTGTCAACATCAATCTGGTGGATCTTCGCGATTATACGCATGATGCTAGAAAGACTGTCGACGATGCACCCTATGGCGGAGGTGCAGGAATGGTCCTGCGTCCCGAACCGCTCTTCGAGTGCCTTGAGGATTTGCGGACGCCTGATGCGCACGTGGTCCTCATGACCCCTCAGGGCAAGCGTTTTGACCAGCCTACCGCAAGACGTTTTGCCGCGTTGCCGCATTTGATTTTGGTCTGCGGTCATTACGAGGGCATTGACGAACGTGCGAGACAGTGCCTGATGGATGAAGAGTTGTCCATCGGCGACTATGTTCTGACGAACGGCGCCGTTGCGGCGAGCGTCGTCACTGACGCTGTTGTTCGTCTGCTTCCAGGCGCTCTTGGCAACGATGTCTCCTCTGACGAGGAGTCGTTCGGCAACGAACCGCTTTTGGAATATCCCCAATTTACCCGTCCTGTTGACTACAAGGGCATGCGGGTTCCGGAGATACTGCTTTCCGGCAATCATCAGGAGATTGCCGCCTGGCGTCTGGAGCAGCGTGTTCTGCGCACAGTGAGTCGCCGTCCGGGCCTGCTGTAATTTTTGTTGTATAAGACTAGTTCGTAATTCAAGGAGTTACAAAAATGAACACCATTGAGAAGATCCGCCAGGAGAACCTGAAGAGCGATGTTCCCGAAATGAGCATCGGCGATACCGTTGAGATTGGTTTCCGCATCAAGGAAGGCGGCAAGGAGCGTATCCAGAATTTCGCAGGCGTCATCATCGCCATGAACGGCACTGGCATCGCCAGCACGATCACTCTCCGCCGCGTCCGCGCCGGAATGGGTGTCGAGCGCGTCGTTCCAGTTCACTCACCGCTCGTGGCAAACTTCAAAGTCACCCGCAAGGGTATCGTTCGCCGTGCCAAGCTCTACTATCTGCGTGATCAGGTCGGCAAGGCTGCGAAGGTGAAGTCCAGAGAAGTCAACGCATAATTATTGCAGAGCAAGTGAGCAATCGCTGATGCAAAACGGGCACGGGCTGATTAGGGTCCGTGCCTTTTTTGTTGAGACAGGAAAGACTCCGCGATCTCTTGAAATGCCAGGCATAGCGAATCCATTTGAACTTGAAAGAAGTCTTGGCGTCAGTCGCGTGGCTGGCGTGGACGAAGTCGGTCGTGGCCCATTGGCTGGTCCGGTTGTGGTCTGTGCGGTCATTCTGTCAATGCCGCCGGAAGAGTTCACGCTTCCCGTGAATGATTCCAAGAAGTTGACGGAGAGCCAGCGCGAATCTTTGGCGCAGGCGCTAAAGACTGACAGCCGCGTGCGTTATGCGATAGTCGAGCGTTCTCCCGAAGAGATAGACCGCATGAACATCCTTCGCGCCACGCAGGATGCAATGCGCGAAGCGGCGCTGGCGCTCGGTCAGCCCGCTCCTGAAGCGGTTCTGATAGACGGCTTGGGTTTCAAGCCATATCCGTTTCCAGCACAATTCGTCGTC
>JAKSPA010000270.1 GCA_024405235.1 Lentisphaeria bacterium | reverse complement strand
CCAAGGAACCCATCTCTACCAAGGGTCCACGCCTCACCTCCGAGATCAGCATGCCAGGTCGGATCATGGTGTTGATGCCCTTCCAGGATAAGGATTCGGAGTCCGCGCAGATCAAATCAAGCGACGAGAAGGTCCGTTTCCGTCAGCAGCAGGCGATGCTTCTTCAGGCGGTTCTAGACGAGAATGTGCAGGATGTCGATGGAAAGTATCAGCGCGTTCTTGACAGGATGCGCGAAGAGGCGGAGACATCCGTGCGAGAGATTGCGCCGCCAGAGTGGTTTGCCGCTCAATTGAGGCCATATCAGCAGATTGCGCTTTCATGGCTGGCAAGTCTTGAGCAAAAGGGACTGTCTGGAATTCTAGCGGACGACATGGGCCTTGGCAAAACGGTCGAAGTGCTTTCAATGCTTGCGTTGCGGCACGAAGCCAAGCCAGAGTTTCCCAGTCTCGTTGTAGTGCCTAGTTCGCTTGTGTTCAATTGGACAAACGAGGCCGCCAAATTCGCGCCGCGCCTGAAGGTCGGTCAATACTATGGCTCCGGACGCATTGCAGACCAGAAGTGGTTCGAGCAATTCGACGTCGTTCTGACGACATACGGCACTATGCGAATTGACGCCGTCAGATTGTCTTCGCTACGTTTCGACTATGTGATTCTTGATGAATCGCAGGCGATTAAGAATTGCGACAGCGCCACAGCGAAAGCCGCTTGTGCGCTAAGGGCGGAGCACCGCCTGGCAATGACAGGCACGCCTGTCGAAAATCATCTTGCGGAACTTTTCAGCCAACTGACCTTTCTCAATCCAGGCCTCTTTTCGAAAAGATTCACGGAATCACTCGCCAACGAGAATTCCGTCCTGCACAGCCGTGAAAACGCAATGCGCCTGCATCAAGCCGTTGCGCCGTTTATTCTACGTCGGCGCAAGGAGCAAGTCGCTCCCGAACTGCCGCCGAAGACCGAGCAGATTCTATGGTGCGAACTGGAGGACGAACAGCGCGCTCAGTACGACAATCTGCGCGATTTCTATCGTCAGGAACTTTCGCAAGGCGCCGAAACCTCCAATATGCTGGCGGCGCTTCTGCGTTTGCGTCAAGCCGCCTGCCACACCGCTCTGATCAACGAAGCGAACCAGAGCGCACCATCTGCCAAGACCGCCCTGCTCCACGAACAGCTTGCTTCGCTTATCGCCTCTGGCCACAAGGCGCTTGTATTCTCGCAATTCACTACACTGCTGAAACTTGTCGCATGCGACATCGAGGCATCTGGATGGAAATACTGCTATCTGGACGGAGAAACGAAAAATCGCGAAGAGGTCGTCAAGACCTTTCAGGAGGACGCCGCCGTCAGCGTGTTCCTGATCAGTCTGAAAGCAGGCGGCGTCGGTCTGAATCTGACTGCTGCAGACTATGTCTATCTTCTGGATCCATGGTGGAATCCCGCGGCAGAAGCGCAGGCTATCGATAGAACATACAGAATAGGACAGACACGGCCTGTATTTGCCTACCGCATGATTTCCAAAGGCACCGTGGAGGAAAAAGTCCTTCAGATGCAGCAGAGAAAACAGCGTCTTGCGACCTCTGCTCTCGGCGCACCGATGGAGGCGCCTGTAGAAATCACGGCAGAGGATATGCGACGACTGCTCGAATGAATTTGCGACACGGACTTGTCCTGTGTCCGAAATGCAAACTTCGGAAAAACATCGGGTGCGAACACGCAAGGAAAGTCCTGAATCACTCTTCGGTTGAGACCATTTGGTTCAGCGCCGAAAGATATGCGAGAATGGACGCCTCGATAATGTCCGTGGAAAGACCGCGCCCAGTATAGCTGCGCGACTGAGAATGAAGCTTGACCATGACGTCGCCTAGCGTGTCTTTGCCTTCGGAAATCGAATTGATAGTATAGATGTCGAAGGTGTGGGCCTTTGGCTTTATTATTTGGTCGACCGCCTTGAATGCCGCATCCACGGGACCGTCGCCGAGCGAAACGGCCTCCATTTTTTCCTTTCCTTTCTTCAGGCAGACCGTACTTGTCGCGCTCGTGAAATTGCTGGTATAGACAACGAAGCGCACGAGTTCGAAGTCCTCGTTGGATGTCACCGCCTGAGTGACTTTGTTGTGTGTGACGATTGCGCGGAGATCAGAATCGTTGACCTCCTTCTTGCGGTCGCAGAGTTCCTTGAATTGCTCAAAGCACATTTGAACCAGTTCAGGCGCAAGACGATAGCCCAATTCCTTCAGATACTCCTCGAACGCATGCCTGCCAGAATGCTTCCCAAGCACCAGCGCGTTGTCGCGAATGCCGACGGATTCTGGCTTCATGATCTGATAGGTCTCCTGGTTGGCAAGCATTCCATGCTGATGAATGCCCGCACCATGCATAAAGGCGTTTCGGCCGACGATTGGCTTTGTCATGGGCGGCTTCTGGCCGACGATGTTGTAGACGGTCTGGCTGGAACGGTAAATCTGCGTGGTATCGATGTGGCTTTCAAAGCCAAGATAGTCGCCGCGCGTTTTCATCGCCATTACGACTTCCTCAAGAGCGGTATTGCCAGCACGTTCGCCGAGGCCGTTTATTGTGCACTCGATCTGGCGCGCGCCGCCTTTCAGTCCTGCAAGAGC
>JAKSPA010000027.1 GCA_024405235.1 Lentisphaeria bacterium | reverse complement strand
GCTCGTGTGTATATGTCGTTGACAAGACGGACGATAGGCGCCTCCTTTGCCAAATCGCGGAGGGCTTGTTCGGAATCTCCGTCAAGTCCAGCAAGAGCGTCTTCCGGCCTGTCGTAGACGGAGGCAAGGAACCTGTCGATGTAGGAGCGTCTCGTCAGCGTGAATTCGACGTCTATTTCGTAGAGATTTCGCCATGTCTGGGCGATTCGTCCTGCGTTGTATGGCGCGGCGATTGCGAGAACCGCCTTGTCCGCGTTCCACATCAGCGGGAGGCAGAGTTCGGAGTTCAGGAAGTCGTATGTGACGTCTGGGCAGAATGGTATGTCTCTGGATTCCTGTTCGTCGAGAGCGGGAATTTCAGTCGCCTCCGCATAGATCTTCAGCAAGGCGATGTCGTCCAGTTTGCCCGAATCCACCAGTTGCTGATCCAGAGCCTGTGTGCCGGCCAGTATCGTGTCTGGATCAGTTGCCTTCAAATGGCTGGCGACGAGTGCGCGGATCTTGTCTGCCAGCGGCTTTCCCTGCGGAAAAGAGATGGGTGTTGTGTCAGCCATGGGTTAATAGCGCTCGTCGTCCTGGTGTTTGGCGATTTCTTCCAGAGATTCCTTGTAGCGTCTGATGAGCTCGTCCTGGAAATTCTCATTGTCGATGACGTTGACGGTGATGAGGATGAGCAGTTCAGAGCGGACGTTCTGGCGCTGGTCGTGTCCGAAGAGCAATCCGAGATAAGGAATGTCGCGCAGGAACGGAATTCCGCTCTTTGTGATGATCTCGTTGTTTCGGATCATTCCGCCCATAAGAATCGTGGAGTTGTCCTTGACAGTCATGACGGTAGAGACATCCTTCTTTGTGAAATTCGGTGCGGCGGTGCCGTTGGTGTTTGTGGAACTGGAGGCGACGGCAGTGACCTCCTGCTCGATTTCGAGACGGACTTCGTTGCCGGCGGTGATATTAGGAGTCACGGTCATGATGACACCGATGTCCTTGTATTCATAGTTAGTGGAAGTGTTGCCACTGGAACTTGTGTAGCTAGTAGACTGAGTCGGCACGGCGATCTGTTCACCTGCCTGCAATTTTCCCTGCTGTCCGGAGACGACGACCAGTTGTGGTTCGGAGAGGATTTTTGTGCGTCCTTCGCCTGCCACTGCGGTGACAATGCCAAGGGGGTCCTTCGCCTTCTGGAAGATCAGTCCCAGTCCGGTTGAATTCCATGCGTTCAATGCATCGATGATGGCTTCGTCGGCACCTCCGAGATTTGTTGCTGCGCCTGCGCCTGCCCATACTCCGGAAGTGTTCCATGCGCCATGGCTGGCCAGTTTCTGAGCTGCGTATGTCACGCCGAATTCGGTTGACTTATCCAGACTGACATCGGCGATGATGGCTTTGATAGCGACCTGTCTGGAGGCGACGTCGTGGCGTTCCAGGAATGCCTTGATGAGATTCCATGTTCGCGGTGTGGTTTTGATTGTCAGACGGTTGCTTTCTTCATCGGCGAAGACGGTCACAGGCGTTTCGAATACGGACATCGCGAGTTGCGAATCGACTGTGTTCTGGTTGTTGTTGGAATTTCGGCTGTTGTTTGTTCTAGTTGACGTCGTGTTTCTGGAATTGTTGTTGTTATTGTTCGACGAAGAGGAGTTCATGCTGTTCGCCGAAGAATTTCGTGATGTCGAACGCGACGAGTTGGTGGAATTTGTGGAACTGATGACGATTTCGGTGTTGAAGAAAGTTCCGAGCGCGTCGGCGAGTCGAGACACTGTCGTACGCGTGACATTATAGAAATATATTTCTTCCTTGGCCATGAGATCGCTGCGATCGAGCGCCGTCACCCACTTGCCGACCTCTTCGACGACTTCTGGCAGTGCGGCCGAAACCACGATGCAGCCGACGCGCGGCAGGGCGACCACTTTAATGGCGCCTCCTGAAGTGCCGGCCGCAGTGGCGACAGGGAATCCGATGACGGGCAGAAGGAGATTGAGATCTTCGGCAACTGTGGCGGCATCGACTTCATGGCACTGGAAGGTGCTGCATGGCCATTCGCGTTCGCCGCGGTTATCCAATCTGTCGATGAGTTCGCGCAGTTTTTCGATGTTCGCTGGAGCTTCGACTATGACAAGCGTGTTGGAATCAGCTAGATCCGTGGCGGTCGCTCCCTCTGTCATGAACGGCTTGATGAGATTGGCGATGTCGGCGCTTTTCTTGTAGCGTATTGGCGCGAAATCGACGACGACGTTAGGCTGCGCTTCCGGCGCGAAGAGCTTTCGTTCCTGCGGCATCTTCTCGAAGGGCAGGATGTGGATGAAGCCCGCGTTCATGGAGGCGTACGCTCCTGAGAGCCAGAGTATGTGTTCGAATGTCGCCCAAGCCTGCTCGGCTGTCATGCTTGTGTCAACAGAAAGCGTGACAGCGCCTTTTACAGCGGGATCAATCAGATAGCTGAAATTCAGCAGTTCGGGACTTGCGAATGAAGCCACGACTTCAGAAAGATCCGCTGCGTTGAAGGCAAGAACGACTTTGACTTCCGTGTTCGGATCGGGAAGGCTTTTGATAAGATTGTCGGGATAGGGAGTGTTGAGTGATTCCGCGTCTTCCTTGTTGGATGTTCTCGCTGGCAATTCAATATCTCTTTCGACCTGCTTCTGTTCTGTTGTCTGGTCGTCTTCCACATGAATAGGCGTGGTTTCAAGAGTGGCCGCGACATGCGATATCGTGTTTTGTGCGAAGGGCAGTGGTTTTGGATCTTCAGAAGCAAGAAGCGTCTTTCTCTGAGGACCACGCTGATGTGCGCACGATGCGAGCAGCAGTATTGCGCCAGCAGCGATGATTTGCAGAATTGCGTTTGTGTGTTTTGACATCATTGTCGTTTTGCTAAGAGGTTTTGTCATAATTGGAAATTGTTTTGGTTGGCGTATGTGCAGTTCGGCGCCGCATGTGCCTATTTAGCGATTATTGGGTTGAGGTGCCTGCCTGTTCTGCCAGTTTCCACGACCGCCCTGGTTGCCCTGGCCGCCCTGCCAGTTTCCACGACCGCCCTGGTTGCCCTGGTTGCCCTGCCAGTTTCCACGACCGCCCTGGTTGCCTTGACCGCCCTGCAAGTTTCCACGACCGCCCTGGCCACCCTGCCAGTTGCCGCGTCCCCGCGCGTTCTGTTCGACTTGATTGCGGATTTGCTGGCTACGGTTGTTGCCTTGGTTGCCGTTGTTTTGCTGCCCACGGTTGTTCATTCCGGGAGGCGGTGGCGGTGCGCCTGGATTCTGATTGTTCCATCTCTGATTGTTTTGGCGATCGCGAATGGACTGCTGGCGTGCCTCTTCCTGTCTTGCTGCTTCCTTTTTGTCTGCAACCGACTTTACAATTGCCTCGCGTCGCTGATTGGCTTCGGCACCCGCATAGTTGATGTATAGTTTTATAGTCTCGCTTCCTCTGGAGACTTCAACCATCTTCTGTTCTGGGAAGATGGCTTTGAGAAGATAACCCGTGTTGTTGAGAGGATCGCCTTCTCTGAAAATCAATTTCTGTGGCTGTTTCTTTTCCTGTTCAGCTTCCTGCTGCTGAGGTGCGCCGCCTCTCTGCGGTTGAGCAGGACCGCCTCTGCGTTGCGGCGTTGGGCGCCTGCGTTGTCCGCCTGCTTCTTTGCTGCGCAGAAGGGCGACTGGCATTGGCGGTTGGTCTGCAGGCGAAATCTGTGCTATGCCGACGAGTTCAAATTCGAAATTCTGTCCTGCGAGTGCCGCGGCCTGTGCCGCTGCTTCCGCATCGACGTCGCCGGGAGCGGCTTCTGCGCGTGCCGGCAGGAAAAGCGTTTGTTTCCAGAGATCGTCAAGCGACGCGTTCTTCGGCAATTCGTCGGGATGGCGCTTGGCGGTCTGGACAGCAGTTGTGTTTTTCTGCTGCGTTTTTGTCGTGTCGGAATCCTTTTCCTGCTTGTCGGCATTTCCATCCAACTGCGATTGCGTAAAAGGTTTCGGCGGCGGAGTTTTTGCGACTTTCACTGTGCCGACGACTGCGGCGAGGGCGAGGGCCGCGTTTAGGATTATCCAGGCGATACCAGACATGGCTGTTTATGGAAAAGTTTTAAATCGGTGCCGTACTACTTCTTTCTGGAGGTCGGTGCGTTCGTTGGGAGTGCAGGAGCGTTTCTCAGGCCAAGGAAGTTCATGGCATCGCTGTTGAGAACAAGAATCTTGAAACGCGCGCTCATGTTGACAGCGTTTGGTGTCCTTGGATTGTCGGGAGAGACCTTGCAGTATTCCCAGCGGAATTTCTTTCCGTTGGGATTTGCGCGCATTTGCGTGAAGAATCGCGTGAGATCCTTCATCGAGACATTTTTGAAATCGACTGAAAGCGTGACTTCCTGAAGGCATGAACCATTCTTTTCACGACCGATATCGACTTTCTGGCTGCCTGCCGCAGTGGTCAGTTGAGCCATTCTCGTGATGCGGTTGAATTCGCTGGAAATTTCCTGGTCGACCTTCGCAGCCGCGTTCAGCGGAGTCCAGAAGGGTTCGGCAAGGCCCTGCATCGCCTGAATTTCCTCAAGCTGCATTTGGTATGTCTTCTTGGCGACCTTCAAATCGCCCTGAAGGGATTTCAGTTCATTCCTTTTTTCCTGCACCCTTTTGGCTGTCGGAAGCTGTATCATCGGAAGATACTGCTTGAGGGCGAGAAGCGTGACGACTACCATTATCGCCACAAGAAGAATCTGTCTTGTCTTTGGATTCATGGTCTATATCACCTCCGCTTCGGCATCTTCTGATTCTTCATCTCCCTCAGGGATTGTTTCCGCGCCGTCCTCTTCTTCAAGAGCGGCGTCCTCCTCCGCCTGCGCGGCCTTCACCTTTTCTTCGATCTCTTTCTGGATCTTCAGACGTTCCTCTTCGCGCTTCTTCATGGTTTCCTGACGTGTGCGAAGGACATCGGCCTCGATTTCCGTATCATAGCGCGCTATTGCCTCGAAACGCTGCGTGTATGCGCCGTTGTTCATGGTGCTTAGACGTTCCGTGACATCTCCGAGAAATTTGGAATCCTCCAATTTGGAGGTGAGTTCCATTTCCTTCGAGGAGCCTTGGATCTTGAAGGAAACCTGTCCGTCTCTCCATTCGAAGGAGTCAGAAATCCAATGTGTAGATGGAATGGTTTGGGTGACGGCCATGAGAACAGTCGGAAAGTCTGGTCTGTTTGGCGTGTTGTCCTGCAGTTCCTGACGAATAAGCGCCGTCTTTTCGGCAACTTTCAGGCTCATTGCTTCGTTCAGTTGATCCAATTCGGCCTGTGCCTTTTTTATTGCCTGGTCGATTTGGCGCAATTGCGCGGCGTGTCCTGAGAAATTGCCTGCGATCGCGTATGCGATAAGACCTATTATATAGACGGCAATGACAGCGGAAGCGATTTTCACTGCCACGTGTCTTCTGGCGCGGAAGCGTTCCGGAATGGGCAGCATTGTCGCCGAATCTGTGTTGACGCAGTCGGTTAGGCCGTAGATGCCGAGGACGATTGCAGGAGCGAATTGCGCACGTGCCGTTTCGTCGAGTTGGGCCAGAGGGCCGAGTTGGCATGTTTCCGGCGGAATGGCCTGCGCGAGTGTCAGCGGCGCGTTGTCGTTTCGCGGGGCGACCGCGCGCCCTGATTCGCATGGAACATATTCGTAACGTGCTGGCGCATCGTGCGGTTCCGGCATGACGAATGTGGAATCCTGCAACACTGGATCAAGCGCCACGGGCGCGGGCAGGATGGCATCGATATGATGCAGACCGTCCGCCGCCTTCAGCCAGCTGTTCCAGTGTTCCGTTCTGACATAGAATAGTCTTACGGGCTGAGTGGCGACTCCCGCTTTCTTGGGCAGGACTCTGTAGCCCCAGTGGAGCTTCTCGGCGGAGAGCGGCGTCTGCTTCTTCAATTCGAAGGTGAGTGCGTTCTTTAATTCGTCGCGTTTCAGAGACGGCATGTTCAAGTCGGCCATGCCCCAGCCCTGGCCGTTGCCGCCAGCGATGATGTAAATGCTGTCGTCTCCTCCGACGGCTTTCACCGCATGGAGCAGGAGTTCTGCAAGGGACGCGCCGTCCTTGCCGACCTGACCCTGCCAGCAGGCTTCGACTTTGCAGACGTTGCCGTCCGCGCGAAGTCTTACCGCTTGGCAATTGTCGGTTGACCACGTTACGGCGATTGCGAGATTTCTAGTGAATGAGAGCATTTTATGTAAGCCGTTGCCGAATCGTTCCATTATATCGCGATTCGTGTCGGTGAAAGAAATTGTGACTACAAAGAAAAACGCCGAACGGTGTTCTTTATTGTGCAAGTCCTGTTAAATCGGCGACTTCCGCGAAGATGTCGAGATTCTTTCGCATGTCTGCAGGCGTGGGCGCCGTGAAGACCATTCGTTCTCCCGTGACTGGATGCGGGAGGGCGATTTTCCATGCATGGAGCATTTGCCGCGCGCAGTTGAAGTGCGGCGATTTTGTGGGACCTCCGTAGAGTCCGTCTCCGATGACGGGATGTCCTATGTGCGAGAGATGGACGCGAATCTGATGGGTGCGTCCTGTGTAGAGGCGCACCTGCAGAAGCGATGCGCCGCGATGTTCCGCCACGACTCTGTATTTGGTCAGGGCCTCTCTGCCGCCGTCATCAAGCACAGCCATTCTCTGGCGGTATTTGGGATCGCGTCCGATAGGCGCGTCTATTGCCGCGAAATTCTCCTTGAAGTGGCCGTTTGCGATCGCAAGATAGATTTTGTCAACCTGACGATCCTGGAAGGCCTTCTTGAGAGTGACGAATGCTTCCTCCGTGCGTGCGATGACAAGAACGCCGGAGGTGTCTTTGTCCAGGCGGTGAACTATGCCAGGACGCGCGGCATCTTCTCCGACAGCCGCAAAGTCTTCAGGTTCCCTGAACAACAGCGCCGCCACGAGTGTTCCTTTCTGATTTCCTGCGGCGGGATGGACTACTAGTCCGGCGGGCTTGTTGATCACGAGAATCGCATCGTCTTCATAGATGACATCGAGCGGAATGTCCTCCGGCTGGATTTCATCAGGCGCCGTCAATTCGTCCAAATGGTATTCAACGACGTCACCGATTTCCAGCTTGAGGCCAGATTTGCCGCGTTCGCCGTTGACGGTCGCGCAACCTGCGTCGATGGCCTTCTGTATGCTGGTTCGCGAGCGTTCTGGGTGCCTTGAAACCAGCAGCATGTCAAGCCGCTGGCCTTCAAGAGATTCGTCGATTGTGATCGTTGTCGTCGTCATTTCTTGCGTTTTTGGCGATTCAGCTTGAGGCAGATTGCGAATGCGATTGCTGTTGCGGGAATGATGACGAACGCCGTCGTCATCTGCGCAGGCGTAAGACCATTGGTCTGATGGTAGTCGCCTCTAAGAAATTCAAGAAGGAACCTTCCGACTGAATAGCCTAGAACGTATATGAAGAAGCGGAATTTGTCGAGAATCTTCTTCCTTTCGCACAGGAGGATGATCGCGGCCACGACCAGGCACCACAGCGTTTCCAGAGCCTGTATTGGCAGGACGGGCAGAGTTTCCGTCGCGTTGTTTGGAAGCAGCCCAAGAAAGATCTGCGTTTGCAGGACATCGTTTCCTGCGGCGGGATACTGAACTGCGCCGAAGTGATTCCACGGCATGCCGAAGCAGCATCCGTTGAGGAGGCATCCGAGCCTGGCGACAGCATGGCCGATTGGAAGCGCAGGTGCAAGCAGATCAGCGACGTCGCCGATAGACCATCGTTTGATTTTGCAGAGAATCAGTGCACCGATAAAGGCCAGAATGAAGCCTCCTTGGAAGACGAGTCCGCCTTCCCAAACGCGGAAGATCGCGAGAGGATTGTCGGCAAAGTAGTCCGTCCAGAAGCGTCTGACGTATTCCAGCCGTGCGCCGACGAGTCCAAGCAGGACGCATAGCGTCAGCAGCGTTGTCATGTCGTCGGCTTTGATGGCGGTTTTCTTGAGTCGCAGGCTGAGAATCGCGTATGTGACGATTACGGCGATTGCCGCGAAAAGTCCATACCAACGGATCTGAAGCGCACCGATTTGGCAGATTACTGGCGAAGGCATGCAGATCATTTCGTCAGCCCCTGTGTCCGAAGATTGCGGTTCCGATGCGGACGATGGTGGCGCCTTCAGCAATGGCGATCTTGTAGTCTCCGCTCATGCCCATGGAAAGTTCAGGCAGCGCCATACCAGTTTCGGCGGCTATTCGGTCGCGAAGTGCTCTCAAGCCGCCGAAGATGCGATGCAGCTCGGCTTCGGGCGCCTCGAATGGCGCCATGGTCATGAGGCCGACAAGCGGCGCCTGCGGCGACGGTGGAAGCGATTTCGCCAGTTCCAGCGCCTGGTCTGGCGTGAGGCCGAATTTGCTCTCCTCTCCGGAAATGTTGACTTCAAGAAGAAGCTTCGGATGAACATCGAGTTCTGCGGCGATTGTCTGGATGCGCGCCATCAGTTCCGGCGTGTCGACCGCATGAATCCAATCGGAAAATTCCAAAGCGGCGCGAACTTTATTCTGTTGAAGGTGTCCTATAAGATGCCATTCGATTTTGTCTGATAGCGTTTTCGCCTTTTCCGATAGTTCCTGGACGCGGTTCTCTCCGAAACATGTCTGCCCAGCCGAAAAGACTTCTTTCACATCATCGGCGGGAAAGGTCTTTGAGACAGCCAGAAGGCGGACGGTCGATGGATCGCGTCCTGCTTCTTCTGCGGCTTTTGAAACCTGCTGTCGGACGAAATTGAAATTCTCAACAAGAGTCTGCATGGAAAATCTGCCAGAGGGGCTATGTTAACTGTGTGAGCGCTTGCGGAGTTCGAGACAAACGTCTTTTTTACTCGCGCGCGTAATTTACCTTAAGATAAACGCGCAACTGAAAAATTCCTTTCAAATGTTCGGAAAAGATGACATAGATGCGCCACTTGCCAGCAAAAGGCATTTCCCGTCGTCGACGGAACGTGCCCTTGACGAGTTGGTCGCCGATTTTGTCGGCGAGGAATCGGCGCCTGAAGTGCACATGAAACTGCGCCGCCCTGCGCGTCAGATAAGCGAATCCGTCAATAGGTTTCTGCTGAGGATTCATCAGGATTCGGAAGTGCTGCTGAGTGAACTCACGCTTCATTGGACGGAACTGGCT
Organism: Lentisphaeria bacterium; assembly: GCA_024405235.1. Classification (GTDB taxonomy): domain Bacteria; phylum Verrucomicrobiota; class Lentisphaeria; order Oligosphaerales; family Oligosphaeraceae; genus UBA1724. The sequence goes on along the minus strand of JAKSPA010000027.1, from coordinate 2,539 downwards.
GGCGCGGAGACCTCTCTGCAGGTGAAGCCGAAGAGCGTTCGCGGAAAGACGCTCGTGGTTTCGGCGTTGAATCAGACATACGTCTTTCTCTTTCGCGATCCTAAATTCAGGGATCCGATACTTGAAAAAATCAAAATGTTCACGGACGGTCGGATTGAAAGCATACGTGTTGTGACGGCAGGATGGTAGAGGCCGCCGCTTTCGTCAGGCAAGGCGATTTCCAGAAAAAGGTGATTTAAGATGAAGAAGTTTTTTTTGCTGATAGCAGTTTTTTTCGCGGCATGTCTATTCGTCCATGCCGACGCGTTGAATTCAGAGACTCTTCACAAGCAGCTTGAGGAAGAGGTCGTCAAGAAGGAAATTCCGCTTCTGGTTCCGACGCCAGGCCAGAAGTTGATCGCGCGAAGCGTCATTTGGACAATGATGCGTTTCCACTATACGCATCCGAACATCACGCCGGAACTGTGTTCGCAGTGGTATGAAAACTACTTCCTCTTCCTGGATCCGTCGAAATGTCTCTTTCTGCAGTCCGACATGGAGGAATTCCGCCATTACGAAAATAGCATCTGCCTGAAGAATCAGCCGAATCTGGATTTTGCATTTCTTGTTTATCAGCGCTTCCTGCAACGTCTGCGCGAGTGCTGCATCTACGCCTTCGAAGAATACGACAAGCCGTTTTCATTCGATGCTGTCGAATTCCTTCCGACCTTCGACAAGCCAGAGGAGCATGACTGGCCGAAAACGGTAGATGAGCGGAACGGTCTTTGGCATCTGCGCGTCAAGAACGTCCTTCTTGCCGACAAATTGAAGGAGGAGGATCTTGCAAGGCGCCAGTCCGAAGCACCGAAGGAGACCGAAGGCGCGAGGCCTGTCGTCTATACGCCTCCGCCGATTCGTCTGCGCAGCCAGAAGGCGCTCATAAACAATTTCACGAATCGTCTGAATGCCGACCCGATAGAGGTCCTCGGCAATTTTCTGAACAGTTTCGCGACTCTTCTGGATCCGCATAGCTGCTATTTCCCTCCAGCTGTCAAGGACGATTTCGATATTTCGATGTCGCTTTCGCTGCAGGGAATCGGAGCCACTCTTACCGCACGGGACGGCTATACGGTTGTCGTCAGTCTCGTGCCAGGCGGCCCTGCCGCGCGAGATGGCCGTCTGAAGCCAGGCGACAAGATACTGGCCGTCGCGCAATCTGCCACGGAAGAGCCGTTCGATACTTCTGACATACCTATCGACAAGGTCGTCAAACGCATTCGCGGACCGAAGGGGACGCACGTGTTTCTGACAATCCAGCCAGAGGCGACTTCCACTGAGTATGTGCTTGATCTCTGCCGTGATGAAATCAAACTGAAGGATTCCGAAGCACAGAGCAAGCTTCACGAAATCGACGGCAAACGCATTCTCTGCATCTATCTGCCTAGTTTCTACAAGGATTTCAATGCCGATGTAAGAGATGCTTCTGCAAAGAGCACGACGACCGATGTGCTGAAGCTTCTGCATGACGCGCTTGCGGCTGGTCCCGTGGATGGCGTGATTCTTGACATGCGCGGCAATGGCGGCGGCGCTTTGGACGAGACGGTGCAGTTGTCTGGCGCCTTCTTGAAGAACAGGGGCAATGCGATTGTCCAGACGCGCGACAGCAACGGCAGCGTCGATGTGCGCTATCGTTCGTCCTCATCCGAGACTCCTGAATACAGCGGTCCGCTGATGCTGATGGTGGATCGCGGGGCCGCATCCGCCACGGAAATCATGGCAGCATGTCTTCAGGATACACGCCGTGCCGTCATTGTCGGCGACGAAGGAACTCATGGAAAGGGTTCTGTCCAGACGGTTATGGACATCGCGAACACTCCTGCAATGCGTCTCAACAGTATGCTTCTCGGCAATCGGGAGACAGGTTCCGTGAAGGTCACTGTCCAGAAGTTCTATAGAATCAACGGCGGTTCCACGCAGATAAAAGGCGTTACGCCGGATATTTGCTTCCCGTCGGTCAATATGGCGTCGCGTAGTACGGAAGGCGATTTGCCGCATGTGCTTCCATGGGACGAAATAGAGGCGGTTCCATACACGATCCAGACGGGATTGGAAAAATACCTTCCAGAGCTCCAGCAGTTCCTTAAAGACTACGCCGCTGAATCGAAGGATTTCCAGAAGTATTCCGAAGAGGTTAAGGAGTATCTCGCTTTCCGAGATATGAAGAACCTGCCTCTGGAAATCAACGCACGACGCGAGTTCAGAAATCAGGAACTCGAAGCCGTTCGCCAAATCAGACATTATTCGCCAAATAGAACGGATGAAGATCGCGAACGACTCCATGATGAAGACGAAGCCATCTATGACGACGGCGGACCCAGGCAGGATGTGATTTTGGATGCAGCTCTTGCCATCATGGGAAAGATGATCGACATCAATGAGGCTTCGCCTGCCAAACCGTTCAGCGTGAAATAACTGCCTAGGGGGCTGGCGTGGCCGCCTATTATGCCGCCAGAACTGCCTAGGGGGCCTGGCGTGGCCGCCTATTACACCGCCAGAACTG
>JAKSPA010000269.1 GCA_024405235.1 Lentisphaeria bacterium | reverse complement strand
ACGCCAACTTCCGCACATGCGGCGGCGCCGTGGCGCGACCCATCCGCATTGACCTGGAAGGCTAGTTCCCTCTCGCGTTCACAGCGATCAACGGCAGTCATCGCGGCGCAGTGAATCACGACGTCCGCCCGCACGCCACGCAGATTCTCAAGAAACGCAGAGCCATCCGTAATGTCCCACTCCGGAATGTCGGCAACGACTATTTCGTGCTCCACCAGACACTTCTGCAGCGTCCTGCCAAGCATCCCCTTTCCACCTGTAATGACTATGCGCATGATTTCTTCTCCGACAATCGTCAGAAGGGCTTCTCCTCCCACGGTTCGGTTTCAGCGAACGAAGGCAGACGCATGTCCTTTTCGGAGAGAATCCATCGTTCGGGCTTGACCTTCCAGTCGATTCCAAGCGAAGGATCGTCGAAACGGATGCCGCGCTCGGAAGAGGGTTCATAGACATTGTCGCACTTATATGCGCAAATCGCTTCGTCAGAAAGCACTGCGAAGCCGTGCGCGAACCCGCGTGGGATGAAGAGCTGGCGCTTGTTGTCGCCAGAGAGCTCCACCGCCACATGCTGTCCGAAGGTCGGCGAACCGCGCCGAATGTCCACGGCGACATCTAGAATCGCGCCGGAGATCACACGCAGCAGCTTCGCCTGCGTAAATGGCGCGGCCTGCCAGTGCAGACCACGCAGAACACCGAACGACGATTTGGATTCGTTGTCCTGGATGAACTCGCAGTCGATTCCAAGAGCACGCATGTCGCTCTTCTTCCAGCTCTCGAAAAAATAGCCGCGCCTGTCGCCGAACACCTTTGGCTCCAGTATTAGAACGCCCTCTATGTTTGTTGTGACTACATTCATTCCAGCCTTGCCAAAGCGACCAAAGTTTTTGGTCCCTTTGGTCCCTTTGGTACCCCTTCTCATTCCATTGGCCTTTTCAGTCCATTGAGTCTTCTAATTCTTCCCAAGCCGTTCTCCAGAGTATTTCTTCTCTCGGATGGGCTGCCACCACCACGCGTTGTCTAGATGCCACTGGACCGTCCTGCGGCTTCCTGTGTCGAATTTCTCTTCGGGACGCCATCCGAGTTCGGCGCGCAAGTTGTCCGCATCGATTGCATAGCGTCTGTCATGGCCAGGCCTGTCTGTCACGAAAGTGATCTGCTCTTCGTATTTGCCTGTCTGCTTCGGCCGCAGTTCGTCAAGAATTCTGCAGACCGTCTGCACCACCTGAAGATTCGTGCGTTCATTATGACCGCCGATGTTATATGTCTCGCCTGGAACGCCCTTGCAGTTGATGAGCCAGAGCGCCTTCGCGTGATCTTCGACGTAGAGCCAGTCGCGCACGTTGTCTCCCTTTCCATAGATTGGCAACTGCTTTCCGTCAAGCGCATTGAGAATGATCAGCGGAATAAGCTTCTCAGGGAAGTGATACGGGCCGTAGTTGTTGGAGCAGTTGGACAGAAGGACGGGCAGTCCGAACGTATGCCCCCACGCACGGACCATGTGGTCGCTGGAAGCCTTGCTTGCCGAATATGGCGATTTAGGATCGTATGGCGTCGTCTCCTTGAAAAAGCCTTCCGCCCCCAACGAGCCATAGACTTCGTCGGTTGATATGTGCTGGAAGCGGAAGGCGCTTCGCTTCTCTTCTGGCAGTCCACGCCAATATTCCAGAGCGCACTGAAGCAGATTCGCTGTTCCGAGCACATTCGTCTTCACGAAACAGAGCGGATCGTCGATGGAGCGATCGACATGGCTTTCGGCGGCGAGATGCATGATCGCGTCGGGCTTGAATTCGTTGAAGAGCGCGGCGACGCCCTCCGGATCGCAGATATCCGTCTGCGAAAAGTGATACAGCGGCGAGCCGTCGATTTCCTTCAGGCTTTCAAGATTTCCTGCGTATGTGAGTTTGTCGAGATTGCAGACTTCCGCCAGTTGGTTCTTTACCAGATAGCGAATCAAAGCAGAACCAATGAAACCTGCACCGCCTGTTACAATGATCTTTCTCATGGTTTTCCTAATTTTTGACCGAAAAAACTACGCACGGCAGGCCTGGACTTGAATGGCGTTCGCAATTGGATGCTCCGAAACAAACACCATGTATCCGCCGCCGCCTGCTCCCGTGACCTTCCATCCGGAAGCGACATCGCGATATTCTTCGACCGTCGCCTTCATTTCAGGCGAAAGCATGTTCGGAAACATCGCGATCTGCGCCTCGAAGGACTCGGTCGTCGCACGGCCCCATTTCTCCACATCGAAAGCCGCGATGCCCTCCCATATCTCCTCCGTGGCACGTGCGAGACGGGCGGCCTTTTCGGCGGTCACGTCCTTGCCTGTATATGGCGAATAGCCGTCTTTGCGCAAAGGCAGCGCGACGAGCCAAATGTGCCTTTCAACGAACGACAGTATCTTGTCGTCGAGCACTGTCTTGATATCCACCGGCCAGAAGCCGTTGTCGTATGTCAATTTGCTGATGCCAGGCAAAAGCATTCCAAGCTGGTCCTGCGAACCTGCGACATGCTCGGTGCCAGGCGGATTTTCGACGCAGAAGAGCGTCTTCGCCAATTGAATTCGGTCGCCTTCCGGAATTGATGTATGCCAAAGTTCAATTGCGGTCTTTCTGGAGGAGGTC
>JAKSPA010000268.1 GCA_024405235.1 Lentisphaeria bacterium | reverse complement strand
TGCGCATACATTCGCCTATTCTCCGCTCACCGAATCACTGAACCGCTGCTGTCGCCACAATGCCGCGCTCGGATGGCCGTTGTTCGCGGAAAATCTTGTCAAGGAAGCCGATGACGGTATCTGCGCATGGATGTATGCACCATGCGAGGCAATAATCAATGCGGGCGGCGTGTCGGGAACATGGATCTGCAATACGGACTATCCTTTCAGAGATGTCATAGATTTCCTGTTGAAGGCAGAGGATCAGGCGGAATACACCTTCTATTTCCGCATTCCAGGCTGGTGCAGGAGGCCATGCGTTGCAGTCAATGGCGAAGCGGTTGATGCCACGGAAGCCACAGGCAGACTTCTTGCCATTACCCGCACATGGAGCAACGGCGACATGGTGCATCTTGAATTCCCGTCGGAAATCACTCTGGCGGAGAACCCGCGCAACGGCGGCGTGACAGTTGACAAAGGCCCATTGAGCTATTCGCTTCGCATTCCTGAAAAAGTCCAGACAGTCATTTCCAATGAAGACGAACATGAGTTCCATAAAGCGATGTTCGACGAAAGCATCGAGACAAAAGGAAAGAAATGGGTGGAAATACTGCCTGAGGGACCATGGAACTATGGTTTGAGGACGGATTGTGAATTCACAGTGAAGGAATCACCAATGCCTCAGGGGAAAGGTGTCTTCAACTGGAATCAGGCGCCAATTGTCATTACCGCGCATGCCAGAAGAATCCCGTCATGGAAACTTCAGGACCACATGGTTGCGCCTTTGCAGAATTCGCCAGTGCGTTCCTCCGAACCGGACGAGCTGATTGCTCTGATTCCCATGGGATGCGCACGGCTTCGTCTTTCGGTGTTTCCCGTGGTATCCGATGACGCATGGGCCAACGATTGGCGGGAAATCCCTGAAACCACACCACTTGAAGAGCGTCCGAAAGGACGTGAAACCGCTTTCTAGAAATTTGGAGCATATATACAATGAAAATAACTGTCGAAAAAGAAATTCTCGTGCCTGCCAAAAAGAATGGGCCGTCGGAGATGATATTTCAGTACTATGCCGATGCGTCAGATAGTCATCGTGTTGAACGCAAAGAAATTACAAAGGAGGCTGATTTTTTCAACAACGCCTTCGAACGCGAGAGCTTTGACAATGGCAAGACATGGGGCGAATGGAAAAACGTCTATAAGGACGATTTCACCACGGTGCCCGGCGGTGAATGGATGCAGTACAAAGTTCCTCAGCGCACCTATGATCCAATTGCGCACAGACAGGTTTCACTGCGACTTGAACGTCTCTTCGTAAACAATCATAAGGAAGCCGAAGATGTATTCTGGGAGGGCGTGCGTGATCACATGATCGACCATAGTTTCATCGATGTAAGAGATGAAAACGGCAACATGCTTTATAGCGAAATGCTTAAATATGAAGACGGTCCAGACAAGGCTGGTCTTGAAAACGCAGAATATCTGGCGACGAACTTATCCTATGCTCAGGGCGTCATTACCCTTGCAGGCAACGGCGATCTGCTTTTCCCGCTTGGAGTCAACATGGACAAGGGATGCCAGATATTGGGTCTCGATGTAAACAAGATCTTCCCTTCATGTCCAAAATTCGCAGCGGCGCAAATGGTCGTGCGCGGTCATTGGAATCCGGATGCCGAACGCTATACGTTCACATATTCCAAGCCGATTGTCATTTCGGATCTTGACAGTGCTCGTGGACTGATTGAACCGGCCGTCATGGAACTTCCAAACGGACGCATAATAGTCGTAATGCGCGGCAGCAATGGTGCTTACGAACCATGGCACACACGCATTGAAAAAGGAACGCCTGGCGTGAAATGGATTTCATGGAGCGATGATGGAGGAAAGACTTTCACGGAAGCCAGACCATGGCATTTCGACAATGGAATCTTTGTTTACAGCTCCAGTTCCATTTCCTATCTTTTCAACTCGCTGCGAAATGGCAGATGCTACTGGATCGGCAACATCACTGATCCGACCATGAATTGGGAGAATTTCCCGCGCTGGCCGTTGTACATTGCCGAAGTGAACGAGCGAGGCTTCCTGAAGCACGACACATTGACGCTCATCGACACAAAACAGCCCAATGAAAGCGTATATTTGCAGCTTTCCAATTTTTTCATGCTGCATGACCGTGTCAATCTCAATACGGAGCTTTATCTTACAAAAATAGGACAATTTGCAGACGACCAAGGCAAGAATGTCTATGAATGCGACAGCTGCCGTTATCTTATAGACTGGGAAGAGTAGTCGGCAGAAAAAACTTTCAATTTCTAGAAAGACAATAGAAAACAGGTCTGAGCGTCTTCACGGTGTGGTGTTGACATCGCACTAGGATTGTGAGACTGTCCGGCAGGACCGTCTGAAATTCTATCGTCTGTTGGATGAATTGACCAAGTAGGACATTACTATGTTGAACATACAAGAACTTTCTGCGCCTCTTGCATCGCAGGAGAGGCATGACTTCTTCCATCCTTCGCCGTGCGTTCTGGCGGGAGGGCTTTGGATGATGACCTTCCAGCGGATTCAGAACTCCGATTGCTATGGCGGTTGCGAGGTGGTCTTCAGCGTGGACGAAGGCTTTAGTTGGAGCGCGCCGCGGAAACTGGAT
>JAKSPA010000267.1 GCA_024405235.1 Lentisphaeria bacterium | reverse complement strand
CGTTCGTCAGACGGCTTCTAGAGGAATGCGGCTGCGTCTGCGCCGCAACAAGCGCGAACCGCTCAGGCACGCCAGCGGCAATCAACATCCAGGACGCGCTCGCAGGCCTTGACGGCGAGCCAGACATGGCAATTGACGGCGGCGTGATCACGGCAACGGGCGGGAAGGCTTCCACCGTCATTTCACTGCTAGCGGATACGCCGATGGTAATACGAACTGGCGTCATTTCGCTACAGCAGATCGCAGAAGCGCTAGAGTAACCGCTCTATCCATAGTGAGGCAATTCTGGCGGTTTCATAGCGTCTCCATGGTTCTAACCGCTCTAGTCGATCTAGAACTGCCTTTTTATAATTTTCCAAGGCTCGTACAACTCAAACATTCTCCACCATGTCACTTATCAATCACTTCCAACTGCTTCCTGGCGGCTCCATCACTCTTCAAGGCGAAATGGGCAAGGCGATCGCCGTCTGCACGAAGAATTTTCTTAAGACGCTAGATTGGTCGGCTCTCGTGGTTCCTTTCCGTGAACGCTACGAAACCACTTCATGGCGCAGTGAATTCTGGGGCAAGATGCTTCGCGGCGCGATTCTCGTGGCCTATGCCACACAGGACGCCGAATTGAAGAAAATCATCAAAGATACCATCTACGACATGATCTCCACGCAGGACAAGAATGGCTGCATCAGCACCGTCGCTGCAGACAAGCAGCCTGGAACGTGGGACATGTGGGGTAGGAAATATGTTCTTCACGCGATGGGACGCTACTGCCAACTGATCGAGAAGGATCCCAAAATCGTGAAGGCATGCTGCAAAGTCGTCGACCACATGATGACTCAAATGGGTCCCACAAAACGGAATCCACTGGATGTCGGCTACCACGATGGACTTGCGACATGCTCGGCAGCGGACGCAATCATGCGCGTCTACCGTCTCTCCGGCCAAAAGAAATATCTCGATTTCGTAAAATACCTCCTGAAGACGGGATGTTCCAAACGTGGCGATATCTTCCAAGGGGTTCTCGAAGGCAAGACGCCTGCCGAACTAGCCAACGGCAAGGCATACGAGATGACCAGCTGCTTCCAGGGACTCGCCGAAGCCGCCATGGAAGATGACGAATTTCCAAAAGCATACGATGTCCTTACCAAATACTACGCAGATCTTCGCGACCGCGAAATCCTCTGCACAGGCGTCGGCGGCGCAAAGGACACTTGGGGCGAGTACTGGTTCGACACGGCACTCAGACAGAACATCACGGACCGCAAGCTCACTGGCGCTCTCGGCGAAACCTGCGTTACAGTCACTTGGCTGCATTATCTCGAACGCATTCTGCAGATCACAGGCGACGCGAAAGTGTTCGACCAGTGCGAACTGGCGTTCTACAATGGTCTCCTCGGCGCCATGACGCCAGACGGCACGAACTTCACACATAGGAATCCGACGCCGCTCGCGGGCCACGCCTGCAAGATCGCCGCTCCCGACCAGATGTTGCTTGGCTTCAACAGACCCTTCCACGGAATGGACTGCTGCCGCGCACAGGGTCCCGAAGGCCTCGCGTTGGCAGCAGTTCTCGGAGTCATGCTCAAGGACAACGCTCCTGTATTCAACCTCTATGAAGACATGGAAGTCAGCCACGGCAACGTGAAATACACAGTCACTGGCGGCTGGCCGTTCTTCGGCAGCAAAGTCACCATCAGACTCGCAATGAAAGCTCCAAAGAAGATGACTCTGCGCTTCCGCGTTCCAGAACGCGAAAAAGGCAAGGGCTTTGCAAAGGTCGGCACAAAAGCATACGACGGCGTGCCTGGAACCTATCTTGAAATCGAACGCACATGGAAGAACGGCGACACCATCGTCCTTTCATTCGACCACAAGATCCGCAAGCGCCTCCTCCCGACCACTCCGAACACATTCTGTCTCATGCAGGGGCCTATCGTCCTCGCGGAGGACACGCGACTCAATTCCTACCATGCGGACACAGGCACGTACAGAATCGCGATTCCCGATGGAGAAAGATACCTCTGCGACTACGCTTCCGCAGGCTCCGAATTCCTTGACGTGCACTTCTTCCAGGTGGTTTGGGAACAGGAGAACACCGCTCCGCTATCCATTTGGTAGTCTCACGCATTTCACGCCACGGACAAAATGACGACAAATTGCGTCAATGGCGCAAACGAGCCCGTGGCCGTGAATTATATTAAGACGATTTTTCCGTAAACGCGCTTTTGATAATCAAGCGCAGTTTCTTAACCCCAAAAGATTGGAGAGAGTTCAAAATGAACAAAAAAACGGTTCGTGACGTAGAACTGAAAGGCAAGAAGGTCATCATGCGCGTTGATTTCAACGTTCCACTCAACGCAGAGCATCAGATTACCGATGACACCCGCATCAAGGCGGCTGAACCCACCATCAAATACGTCCTCGAGCAGGGTGCTGCCCTGATTCTCATGAGCCATCTCGGACGTCCGAAGGGCAAAGGCTACGAGGCCGACTTCAGCTTGAAACCTGTCTGCGACTACCTCTCCAAGGATCTCGGCGTCGCCGTCAAATTCGCAGAGGACTGCCAGAATGCCGACGCACAGGCCGCCGCCCTCAAGCCAGGCGAAATCCTGATGCTTGAGAACACACGTTTCTACAAGGC
>JAKSPA010000266.1 GCA_024405235.1 Lentisphaeria bacterium | reverse complement strand
CCGACGAATCCGCCAGTTCCGACGAATCCGCCAGTTCCGACGAATCCGCCGGTTCAGCCAGTTCCGGCAAGTCCCGTGGCTCAGGCTGAATCGCCGATGGAAGAATTTGCTCCTGCCGACGATTCGATGATGACGGATGCTCCCTCTCTGATGGATACTTCCATGCTGGTGAACGATTCGCCAGTTCAGATTCCTCCCCAGGAGGAGCCACAACCCGTTTCAGGCGGCTATCGCCATGCCAGCAAGGCCGAGATGTCTGAATTGAAGAAGCATCCTGCGGTAAAACGCCTTACGAACATTCTGAACAACGAGCCTTACGACGGCATAATTCCGCAGTAGCGCAAGGGGTGGAATCAATGGAAATCAAATTGCCCATAGCCCTTGAACAGCTAATCAGCCATCTTTCAAAGCTGCCTGGAATCGGAAAGCAGACGTCGATGCGCTATGCCACTGAATTGATGAAGTGGAACGACGCAGATCTGGCGGTGCTTGGAGACGAACTTGCGCATCTGCATGAACGCGTCCACTACTGTTCCGTGTGTGGAAACTACACGGACGACGGCCTCTGCGTGATCTGCTCATCGCCTCAGCGTGATCCTTCGCAGATTTGCGTCGTCGAATCGCCTTCGCAGATAGCCGTTTTCGAACAGACCAACTGCTACCATGGACTCTACCATGTGCTTGGCGGAAAATTTTCGCCGCTGTCTGGAATCGGTCCTGAGCAATTGCGTTGTGCGCAATTGAGCGAACGTCTCTCCGAAGGCGTTGTAAAGGAATTGATTCTCGCGACAAGTGCGGATGTCGAGGGCGAGGCCACCGCGCATTTTCTTGCGAACGAATATCGCGACAAGGGCATTTCAATCACGCGTCTCGCCATTGGAATTGCCGCTGGATCCGATCTGACATACGCAGGCGCTTCTTCCGTGGCTCAGGCACTTTCAGGCAGGCGTGAGATCTAGATTTCGCGCCGGTACTTTTAATTGCATTAACGAACTAATCCCAAAATCCATAAGAGGATAACAACACAATGTCAACGACAAAACTTCTATTGGGCGACGAAGCGTACGCCCAAGGCGCAATCGACGCTGGAATCACAGGGTGCTACGCCTATCCAGGCACGCCATCCACTGAAATCATGGAATACTTCCAGGCCTCCAAGCAGGCCGCCGAACTGGGCATACATCGCCAGTGGTCGTGCAATGAAAAGGCTGCAATGGAAGAGGCCATCGGCACAAGCTACATGGGTCGCCGCGCCATCGCGTGCATGAAGCACGTCGGATTGAACGCGTGCGCCGACGGATTCATGAACTCCGCAATCACAGGCGCCAATGGCGGTCTGCTGGTCACGGTCGCCGACGATCCGTCCATGCATTCTTCGCAGAACGAGCAGGACTCGCGCTTCTACGGCAAGTTCGCCATGATTCCCGTCATCGAGCCTTCCACGCAGCAGGAAGCGTATGCTGTTCCTGCGTATGCGTTCGAACTCTCCGAAAAAATGGAGACGCCCGTTCTGATCAGATTCACGACGAGACTCTCCCATTCCAGAGCCGACGTGGTCGTTGCAGACGCACCGCGCGCGCAGAATCCCGTGAAGTTCACCGCCAATCCGAAGAAGTTCGTGCTTCTGCCTGCCATCGCAAAGAAGAACTACGATCTCCTTTGCGCCAAACAGCCCGCATTCGAAGCGGAAAGCGAAAACTCGCCGTTCAATAAACTGATCGACGGCGCGGACAAATCGCTCGGAATCATCGCCTGCGGAATCGGATACAACTATCTTCTCGAGGCCTTCGGCGGCAAGTGCACGCATCCCGTGCTGAAACTCTCGCAGTATCCAATGCCGACCAAACTCGTCAAGAAGCTCATGGACGAGTGCGACGAGATTCTCGTGATCGAGGAGGGCATGCCTGTCGTCGAAGAGATGCTTCGCGGACCTTTCGGCAACGAGAAGATTCATGGCCGTCTGGATGGAACGCTCCCGCGCACGGGAGAACTGAACACGCGCTGCGTTCAGCTTGCGTGCAAGCTGCAGGTTCCCGAACTGCCGCAGGCTTCGCAGTCTCTGCGCGGCCGTCCGCCGCGTCTTTGTGACGGATGCCCCCATGCCGATACCTACCGCGCGCTTACTGAAGCCTGCGACAAACTCGGCGAGGCGAAGATCTTCGGCGACATCGGCTGCTATACCCTCGGCGCGCTTCCTCCATACAACGCGATTACCTCCTGCGTTGACATGGGCGCATCGATCACCGTTCCGAAACGCGCCTCCGACGCTGGCATGAAGCACGCTGTCGCTGTCATCGGCGATTCCACATTCACGCATTCCGGAATGACTGGACTGCTTGACGCCATTTGGGAAAACGCGTCGATCACGGTCGTCATTCTCGACAATCTGACCGTCGGCATGACAGGCGGACAGGATTCCGCCGCATTGGGCCGCATTGAAGACATCGTGAAGGGCCTAGGCGTTCCAGCCGAACACGTCCGCATCATTACGCCGCTTCCTGCGAAGCACGCAGAGAACGAAGCGATTTTCGAAGAGGAGATGGCCTATCGCGGCGTTTCCGTCGTCATCGCTCGCCGCGAATGCATCCAGACCCTTCGCAGAAAGGTCAGAAAGTAGTCAGGGCAAGACGCATCTGAAAATACAAAAGGAGTCGATTT
>JAKSPA010000265.1 GCA_024405235.1 Lentisphaeria bacterium | reverse complement strand
AAAGTTCAGGGACATCAAGGGCGCTGATTAACTGAGTCTTCTTCATTGCTGTATTCCTGTTCTGCTGGTTGTGCGGGACATTCGCAATCTCCGCATGTTCCTAATGAAATCGTTTCGGAAACAGAGTCGCAAACACATGGCGCGTTCGCGCTATTCATCGTTTCTGCATCGCCTGCAGCAATGGCGTTGTTTTCCGAGAAGCCGTGTTTTACAAGATATGGAAGCATGGCCGCATATTGGAAAATAATCGATCCAATAATCAACTCGAATATTTCATTAGCGCGATCGGCGCTTCCCTTTTCCAGAAGCAGCCAAAGAAGATTTGGAATCATTCTGAAATGACTTCCTTCTTCGCCTGCGAACAATGTAAGGTAGAAGGCGCCTGCAAGCACTGCAAACAGCGGCACCACAGTCAGATATAGCGGCATGGCAAGACATAGTCGCGCGAACCACTTCGGCCGCGGCGTTTTCAACTGCGAAAACGCTCTGCAGTATGCGACTTGCAGGAACACAACGAACAAGATGGAGAGAAGTCCCATGCACTGCATATACAGATGCGCCTTCGTGGGAATCATGGCCACTCCATACATCTCCATCTTCACAACCCACGATACGAAAGGCGATAGAAAGAACGCAAGAAGCGAAAACATTCTAGGCCAGAACGCAGGCATCTTTTCAAGAACGGGACCTTTCCGCATGGCTGACGGCAGAAGAAATGCCGCCAGGCAGAAAAGTCCCGCCATGAGTGGAAGCCATTCGGCGAATCGAAGTATGGAAAATATCGTCGAATCGCCACTGCGCAGGTTGAAGAAAAAATACGCGCTGACAATCGCAGTCTGCGCAAGCGCTGCGAGATAAACTACGACTGAGATTGCCCAGCGACGGTGCATTCAATCTGGCCTATAGCGAATCGAGATGATGCGTATATTGGGTTCCGTTCATCAGAAGATCCAATTCGTCTGGATCATCGTATTCCATCTTGAAGAGCCATGCCTTCTTCCAGTCCAGATAGATCTGAGCGGGATCGTCAAGGACGTCCTGGTTGACTTCAAGCACGCGTCCTGTCAATGGACATCTGAAATGTCTCAGGCGGCTCTTCACATGGATGTGAATGACAAGAGAATCCATCTCCAGTTCATCGGCTTCCATCGGGACATCTATACTGTCGATGTTGCCCATTTCCTCTGCGAGAAAGTCTGTTATGCCAACAAGCGCTGTACGCGTCTTTGGGGTGCATTGCGCCCAGACATGGTGTGTGTTGTAAACACGATTGTCGGGATATTCGGCCATTTATTCTTTTCCTACCTGTTATTTCGTCTTCCACCTGAATATGGCGGAAGCATTTCTTTTCCAAAAAGAAAAGTTATTTCTTTTGAAGATTATCGACTACTTTCTGGAATTCCTTCGCGACAACGGAGTCTTCGTAGCGCTGCACGAAAGGCACTCCTGAATCGCCGCCTTCGCAGACCTTCGGATCGATTGGAAGACGGCCCAAGAATGGGACACCGTATTTCTTCGCAAGTTCCTCGCCAGCGCCTTTGGAGAAGATTTCTGTGATTTCTCCGCAGTGCGGGCAGACGAATCCGCTCATGTTCTCCACGATTCCAAGAACAGGGAACGATAGCTGCGAGAGGAAATTGAGCGACTTGCTGACGTCGGTCGCCGAAACCTGCTGCGGAGTCGTGACGAGAATCGCGCCGTCCGCATTCGGAAGGAGCTGGCAGATGGACAGCGGTTCGTCGCCCGTGCCAGGCGGCGTATCGATCACAAGGGCATCCAGATCGCCCCACAGGACATCGCCTAGAAGCTGCTTGATAATGCCGTGTTTCATTGCGCCGCGCCAGACGACTGCATGATCCTGGTCGGGAAGCGTGAAGCCGATGGACATCACCTTCAGGTTGTCCAACGGAACCGGAAGAAGCTTTTCGTCTTCTCCATACAGCTGAGCGCCTTCCAGTCCGAGCATTTTGGGAATGCTTGGACCATGGAAATCCACATCCAAAAGACCGACTTGCTTTCCTTGAAGCATCAAAGACATCGCCAGATTCACCGCGACAGTGCTTTTCCCGACGCCGCCCTTGCCTGAAAGAACTAGATAAATGTGTTTTACGCCCAAAAGGTTCTCATGTACTTTTCGAGTGTCGTCATGACACTTTCCGCCGCAGCTTTCGCAACTTTTACCGCTTGGGCACTGATGCTTTTCCTGATTTTCTGACATGTCTAAAAAAATCCAACAAATTGACCATACAACCTATTTACGTGGTTGTATCGCGGCAAATATAGCGTCTGTCGCAAAATTTCAAGTACTTTTCACAGTTTTTACACTGTTTTTTTTATTTTACGGCGAAATCTTGCCAAACAAAGGCATCACTTGAACCAAGATACTATCTTTCCAAGCATTCTGCTTCCGAAGGTCCCGATGGCCGTCAGATGGAAAATTCGCTCGACCCACGACTTGCGCAGTTCAATGGCATCCACAGGGCAGAATTCGTGGCAGCAATAGCATCGAATGCATGTCCTATGATTGACGCATGAGCCGTCGTTCTGCGGATTGATGGCAGCAGGCTTGACAGGGCAACCTCTGTGGCAGCGCCCGCATTTGACGCATTTGGTCTTGTCTATCCACGGCGTCGGCGCCAATTGCCGCCGCAGCCAACGAAGCGCCCAATTAG
>JAKSPA010000264.1 GCA_024405235.1 Lentisphaeria bacterium | reverse complement strand
CTGAGTGCTTCCCAAAGTGTTCTGTGGCTTTCCCATTATGGTCGCTTTTACAAGCACTTTTGAGGTAATTGCAAAAGACTTTTCAAGCACTTAGACGTGTGCTTTTGCAATTACCTCATAACACACTCCCTTACGCGCAAAGAAATTATGTCATTAAAACTGCTAGCTGCATTTTCCTTTATCGTTTTTGGGGGAATAACCTCTTTCGGCGGTGTCCCGTATGTTCCCGTCAAGATCATTGGCGCATTGGACTGGGAGGAGCGCGGCGGAAACGCCGAGGTCGTTGCCGGCCCCTGGAAGAAATGCGGTGACGTCATCGTTCCAGATCAGCCATTTGAGTCTGAAAACACCTATACGATTGATCCCGAATTCATCAAACTTCCGTGTGAAGAAGGGGCACCGTGGTTCTATTCCGTCACTACGACAGAAGGCGAAGGCAAATACAATCTGGTTTTGATGGAGGGACAGGGCAAGCACCTCCTTTCACGCAATGGCGAAGGCGAATTCACGATGGAAGGCCTTTCCGAAGATCTTGATCCGGTGCAACCGCAGGTTTTCAAATTGGGTGAAAAACATTATCGAATGTATTTCTGGGCATTGGGGCAAGGCCCCAGAATCCGTATGCAGGTCGCCGAAAGCTCCGATTTGCATCACTGGAAACTTGCCAACAATGGACGGCCAGTGCTTTGCCACTTGGGCGATTCGACATGGGGAGATGGTTTGCCACCGTCACGTATCTGCAATGACGCGACGACCATCTACCGCTATCCAGACGGCAGTTGGGAGATATTCTCGGCGGCAATTGTTCCTGTGAAGGATCCGCAGAGCCGCTACTCAGACCGAAACGTCTCCTCTGGAGTGGTGCGCATCATCATGCGCTGGACCAGCCCCGATGGTCTGGAGTTCTCCGAACCGGAAGTCGTCCTGACTCCTGACGAGCAGGATTCGGCCGCGACACAGTGCTACTATCTGTCTCAGGTTGATCTGGAACCGTACACCGTGGGATTTTTTGGCAATTACAACACACAGGACCTCAAATGGAGAATGGAAGCCGTCATGAGCCGCGATCATCGCCATTGGACGCGTCCCATCCGCTGCCAGGGACTCTTTGAGGATGATTACAAAGGCGCAGTCGCCATCACGGACTTTGGTCTGGAAGAAGACGGCTCGGTGTCCTTGTATTATGGCGCCGTGAATTTCAACCATGACTACAAGACAGACAACGGCGAACCTCCCATGGCCAAGATCTGCAAGGCGCAGGTTCCGCGCCGCAAGTTCTTCGGACGCCAGCTTGAGGCAGGCGTGGCATTGGTCTCGCCTATCATCCGCTATACAGGCAAAAATCCGAAAATCTACGTTTCGGAGGACACAGAGCTGACCTGCGAATGGCAGGAACTCTTTGCCACGACCACGCAGAACGTGAAAGTTCATATAACCGGCGACATCGCCGAAATCAGACTTTCCGAAATCATCAGACCTACCGCAACAGGCCGTCTGCACATCACTGGAAATGGCATTGTTTACGATGCCGAATACTGATTTAGCAGCAAACAGGAGACAAAGAAAATGACCTGTGTTCATAGCGAGCAAACGCCTTTTCGCATAAACGAATCAGCGTCAGTCAAGACGCTTTTCATCGCCCACCGCGGCGAATCCATTGACGCTCCGGAGAACACCTGTGCATCCTACCGCCTCGCCATGATGCGCTCAGCCGACGGCTATGAACTCGACATCATGCCTACCAGCGACGACGTGCTGATCTGCTGCCATCATGCCACCACAAAATACACCTGCGGCGGCGTGGACAAGCTCATAGAAGAGACCACATACGCCGACCTGCGGCAGTTGAACGCCTGCAACAACCACCCATTCTATTCGGGAGAACCCATCCCGAAATTCGCCGACGCCCTTAAAGTCCTCCTGTCAGGACGCAAGATTTTCGTGGAGTTCAAAACCAGCGATCCAAAGTGGATAGCTCCAATGATGGCGGAACTCCAGGAGGTTGGTCTTGGCAAGGAACAGATTGTCGTAATATCCTTCTTTTCGGAAATCTTCTTTTTTTTCATGATACCGCATGCCCCGTGATCTGCGCTCTTTCTGACCGATTTCGACCGCCAGAAGGACGGAACATACCCCAAAGACCATGACTACTATTTCCAGCTCATGGAGTCAATGGACGCCGATGGTCTGGACGTGGCTGGTGATCTTGAATACATAACTCCGGAACTGGTCCAGAAGTTTCATGACGCAGGAAAACTACTTGGCGTCTGGACCATCGACGATTTGGACATCGCCAGAAAATATGTTGAACTGGGTGTTGACGTCATCACCAGCAACCGTGCATCCTTTCTAAAGGACAATATCCGGCAGCAATAGTCCTGCCAGGGAAGGCATCGGCATTCAGGGGGGCAGTGCCCGCTTATACAGCAGCTACGCTGTGTGGGCCGGAATATTCTTTTTGATATACGTTTCGCGGGCCTGCAGTCAATGATCTTCTGGGGAATCTGCTTTCGCCTCTTTTCAATCTGGAGCCTTCTTTGATGGGTTCAGATGCTCCCATGCGTCACATTGGATGGCCTAGACTCCATGTGCATTGTTTTGCACAACGCTATGTTCCCCAAGAGGGTAGCTACTGCCTGCGGCGCGTACTGCGCCTGACGGCGCTAAGAGGGCG
>JAKSPA010000263.1 GCA_024405235.1 Lentisphaeria bacterium | reverse complement strand
GTCCGCTGTTCTGCTCAAAGAGGTGATGCCTGACAATTCGGCGCTGCCAATCACGTTCCCTTCTTTGGGAAAATTGCCAGCGGCATCGGCTGAGGCAAAATGCCGCACGCATCACGTCACCGCAACGCAGATCGACATCAATGGACATCTGAATAACACGGAATATGCGTCAATTTTGCAGGATACGCTCGGAATCGGCGTGTATCCCGCGGAATTTCAGTTAAATTATCAAAAAGGCGTGCCGCCAGAAAGCGACATCCAAATCAGCGGACAGCGCGACGCTTCAGGAGAATTCGTCTTCACAGGGCGTGTTGACGACAATGTCGTCTTTGAAGCGGCTGGAAACATTCTGAACATAGAAGAAGGAGAAAACGTATATGGGCTTTGATCGTGGCAATCTGACATTCCGAATCTGCCTCCTGCCTGATACTCTGCCGTCCAATTTTCTAGAGAAGATTGCGGCTGAATGCGCGGGAAGCCTTGAACATGTGACCGACGAACCGAGTTGGGGATGGGTGACGGGACGTTTCCTGCTGGAGACTGAGATCACCGAACAGAACAGCAAATTCGGACCGTATTTGCACATCTGCCTGCGTCAGGCAGAACGGAAGGTTCCCGCAAGCCTGCTGAATGCGGAATGCAAGCTTGAGGAACTCTCGCGCATGCGCGCAAACAATAAAGATCGTCTTAGCCGCAAGGAACTGAAGGAAATCAAGGAAGGCATAAAGGAACGCCTCCTGCCGCAGATGCCGCCGTCGTTTTCTGGAACCTATGCCGCGATAGATCCCATTGCAGGCGTGATGTATCTTACCGCAACCAGCGCGAAGCAGCTGGATATCTTCAGCGGATTCTTCAGCAAGGCTGCTGGTTTCGATCCGCTTCCCATGACCCCTGACAATCTCGCGCAGGTGAAATACGGCGTGGATCCGCTCGATGTCCCTGCAGTGAACATCTCTCCTGAACTGGAGGAAATCAACGGCGCCACGGGACTTCTGGGCGAAAATTTCCTCACGTGGTTATGGTTCTTCCAGGAAAGCCACAACGGCATCATTCCGCCGACCAGACTTGGTGATTTCAGCCTGATGGTCGATGGACCGCTGACTTTCGTGGCCGAAGGCGGCGGCGCGTTTGAAAGCAGTCTGCGAAAGGGCAATCCCGTCATCGCAGCAGAAGCGCGAAGCGCCATGATGGTCGGTAAGAAGCTTCGCAGCGCGAAAATAATACTCGCGCGAAACAAGGGCGAGGAGTGGGTCTGCACTCTTGATGCAAGTCAGTTCATAATCCGTGGACTCAAACTTCCTGACGGAGAGGCCATGGATCCAGTTGACATCTTTACCGAACGCATGGCAAATCTTGACATCTTCAGACAGATGCTCTTTGAACTTTTCCATCTGTATCTGAACACCGTCACCGATTCCGCAAAACTCGCGGAATACCAGGAGCAGGCCAAGAAATGGGTCCAGAACCATGCGCAGCATTGATTGATGAACGGAAACCACTTCGGGCGCGGTTGATTGCTGATGCCGGGCCCGCAATTTGCGGCCATGATTAAGGGACTCGGAACAGACATTGTTGAATTGGAAAGACTTAGAATGTCCATAGAACGGACGGGACAGGCCTTTCTTGAGAAGGTCTATTCTCCAGACGAACTTGAAGCCATGCCGTCGAAGGATCCAAGAAGAATAGAGTTTCTGGCAGGACGTTGGGCGGCAAAGGAGGCTCTTGCCAAGGCTTTGGGTTGCGGCATTTCCGACAGATGCAGACTGAACGAAATCACCGTCCTTAACGACGGAGCAGGGCGTCCCGTGATGACGCTTGAGGGCGCGTCCGCCGAAACTGCTCACTCGATGGGTGTTTCGAAAATCCACATCTCGATCTCCCACGAAAAGGCCTACGCGACGGCCGTCGTGATTCTTGAATGAACCAGAACGATTCTTCAAAAAGCGAACTTTGATTCTTCTGGACGCTTCAATACCTCCCTTTTCAAAAAAATCGCAAAAATCTCCGAAAAAATGCAGAAATCTGCAATTGTCGGCTTGCAATGCGTAAAAATGCGGTTATCTTACGCAACGCGCCGCAAATGAATGCAGACGATCGTTAATCAAAGCATCCATGGCTGGCAGAAATTCTTAGAAGCCTACATAGCTCAGTTGGTAGAGCGCATCCTTGGTAAGGATGAGGTCTTCGGTCCGATTCCGAATGTAGGCTCCAGCATCTTGGAAGCATGGACGGGCTGTATAAGTCCATCCATGCATTTTTGTCTATACGGACGGCTTAATAACCAGACGTGAAATGACAAAACTCAGTGAAAGTTTTTTTCATAGTTCACTAATGAAGTAAACAAAGCCGCATTCGGCGGCGCTTCGCAAACAAAAAACGAGGTAGCATTATGGCAAAAGAAACCTTCAATCGGGATAAGCCCCACTGCAACATCGGTACTATCGGCCACATCGACCACGGCAAGACTACTCTGACTGCCGCCATCACCATGGTGCAGTCCGCTATCTTCGGCGGTGATGTTCGTTCCTATTCCCAGATCGACAACGCGCCTGAGGAAAAGGCTCGTGGTATCACTATCAATACTTCTCACGTTGAGTATCAGACCGAAAAGCGTCACTACGCTCACGTTGACTGCCCCGGACACGCTGACTACATCAAGAACATGATCACTGGTGCTGCTCAGATGGACGGCGCTA
>JAKSPA010000262.1 GCA_024405235.1 Lentisphaeria bacterium | reverse complement strand
TGGTGGTTCCCAACCGCAGCTCTATCAGTTCGTGAAGGACAACTATCCCGCCCTTTACGAAAAGGTCAGGAAGGCCGTGAAGGCAGGCCGTTGGGAGTGTCAGGGCGGCATGTGGGTGGAGGCAGACAACAGTCTGCCTTCAGGAGAATCGCTCATCCGACAGTTCATGCATGGAAAGAATTTCTTCATGGACGAATTCGGCGTGGATGTCCGAAACCTCTGGCTTCCGGACGTGTTCGGCTACAACGGCAATACGCCGCAGCTCTGCAGGATTTGCGGATGCAGCACCTTCCTGACGCAGAAGCTCTCATGGAACAACATCAACACGTTCCCTTATAACACATTCCGCTGGCAGGGCATCGACGGAAGCGAAGTCGTCACGCACTTCCCTCCAGAGAACAACTACAATTCCAGTCAGGATGCGGCCTCTCTCGCCGCCGCTCAGGACCGCTACCAGGAGGCTGCGGTCTGCTCTGAATTCATGTCGCTCTTCGGAATCGGCGACGGCGGCGGCGGACCGCGTGAGGATTTCATAGAGAAGAGTGTCATCGCAAGCGACATGGAGGGACTGCCGCGCGTCAAGATGGGTTTCGCACAGCCTGTGCTGGACCGAATGGAGGCCATGAAGGACAGGCTGCCCGTCTGGCGCGGCGAACTCTATTTCGAGAAGCATCGCGCGACTTTGACGACGCAGGCACGCACCAAACGCAACAACCGCAAGTTGGAGCAGCGGCTTCTCCAGGCCGAGTTCATCAATGCGCTGCTTCCGGCGAAAAAGTATCCGCGAGAAGCGCTTGACAGAGTGTGCAAGACGCTCCTGATCAATCAGTTCCACGATATCATACCAGGCTCTTCCATCAAATTGGTCTACGACAACACGCAGAAGGAACATGCCGAGTGCCTTACGACTCTGGAAAAACTAATCAACCGCGCGGGCAAGGCGCTCTTCAAGGCAAATGAAAACGCGCTGACATTCTTCAATAGCCTTTCGACCGACTACACGCGTCCTGTAGAACTGCCGAAGGCGTGGGCAAAAGGCACTGTCAGGACGGCTGACGGCAAAGCCGTGCCGACGCAGGTCGAATCGGATGGGCGTGTGTTTGCGAAAGTGACCGTGCCCTCGGATGGCTTCCTGACATTGTTGCGCAATCCGAAGAACGGCAAGGCGGTTTCCACGAAATGCGACGGCAGACTCGTTCTTGAAAATGATTCTGTTCGCTGCGAATTCGCGAAGAATGGCCAGCTGAAGAGCGCTGTGGACAAACTTCTGGATGTCGAGACCTTGGCGGCGCCAGGCAATGTTCTCGGAATGTACGCGGACGATCCAGCCGACTACGATGCGTGGGATCTTGATCCATGGTATCGCAAGCAGTATCTCTGCGAGGCGAAGGCCGCTGGAGAGGCCGTGCGTGAATGCGGCCCAGTCCGAAGCGTGATCAGATTCAGGCTCACCATCGGCAATTCGGAAATTGACCAGGAGGCCGTTCTCGCTTCGGACGGCGCGGCGGTCGAGTTCAACACGCAAGTCGAGTGGAATGAAGGCCGCAAGATGCTTCGCGTCGCATTCCCGACCAATCTCAATGCGGCTGAGGCCACATACGACATCCAGTACGGCATGATCAGGCGCCCGACGCATACGAACACCACGTGGGACAGCGTGCAGTTCGAAGTCTGCGGACAACGCTATGCGGATCTTTCCGACTGTCAGCGTGGCTTCGCCATCATGAACGATTGCAAATACGGTCACATGATCCGCGACGGAATCGTGGAACTCAATCTGCTTCGTTCGCCCAAATGGCCAGACTACACGGCAGATCTCGGACATCATGCGTTCACATACGCAATCCGTCCGCACCAGGGCACTGTAGTCCAGGCTCCTATCTACACGGGAGCGGCGCAGCTTAATCGCGAGCCATGGCGCTTTGACGGATTTGAGGCGAATGGCGCCGAAGCTCCCGTTGCCGTTTCTGGCGAGGGCGTCTCTTTGGAAGTCGTCAAGCGCGCCGAAAAATCAGACGACATCATCGTGCGTATCGTTGAAACGCGCGGCATGAAGACCACAGGCAGCCTCAGAATTGCAAAATCCTGCAAGGCGGAAAAGGTTTTCGCGACAAATGCAATCGAATGGACGGAGGAGGGCGAGTTCATGGCGGACCAGTCTGGCGCCTACAACTTCAGCCTGAATCCATTCCAGATTCTCACTTTGAAACTGAAATAGGGACATGATTTCGTGTGGCGGCGTGAGTATTGCCCTGCCGCCATACGCCAACCAAACACTCTTACATTATTATGCAGGACGTCACCAAAAGACAATTTCGCGGGAACGGGAGGGACAACGCCCCCTCCGGCGAGACTTCCGCAGCCAGCATTCTGGCTCTCGATCGTGAAAAACCACACAACGAAGATGCCGAAATAGCCGTTCTCGGCGCCATGCTCATTGATGCAGACGCGGCGAGCGTTGGAATGGGACGGCTGAACTTTCCAGGCGCATTCTACCGCCAGGCGCATCAGATGATCTTCGATGCGATGGTCGCACTGAATCCAAAGGGAGATGCAGGACTGGATCCCGTCGTGCTTGCGGATTATCTGAAGCAGAACAACCAATTGGATGCAGTCGGCGGAAACAGCTATCTGGCAATGCTGATGGACAAGACGCCGACGGCCGCGCACATAGAATACTATATAGATATTGTTAAA
>JAKSPA010000261.1 GCA_024405235.1 Lentisphaeria bacterium | reverse complement strand
ACGATAGCCTCCGTGCTCCTGGAGACGAAAACGCTGCTGAAGTGGTTGTTCTCGGCTGGGAAGAGTACGCGACCTTCGGTTTCGATCCCGCCTACGATATCGCGGCCCCGAACCTGACCATCCCGAAGGGCGACGGCACTTACACTCGCCAGCCTCTGGTCCATGGTGCACTCTACTCCTTCGGCTATGACAACAAGTCCCACTATCTGACCACGGATGTCCACCCATACGGCAAGACCTCCACTTGGTTCATCCTCGCCGAGATGGGCGATGCCAAGGCAGATACAATCACAGAGTTCGCTCTCTCTTGGGGACCCTCCGCACTGCCCGCCTCCACTGCAAGCGGCATCTCCATCACTCAGATGCGCAAGCGCGTTGACGGATACTTCGAAGTGGTTCAGGGAACTACGGTCAATGTTCAGCCTGGAGTCGCAGGCGAGATCGTTCTCGACACTACTGCTCTGAACAACCTGCAGGAAGACGAGAATGGCCAGAAGTACGCGGTCTTCCGCGTGACCGTCGGCGCTCCTGATGCTTCTACCACGGACATGCAGCAGATCTACCTCAAGACAGGTTGGAATCTGGTCGCACTCCCATTGACACCGCTCAACGGCGACGTGGACGATGTCTTCAGCGTCAACGGAAGCAAGCTCTACAACGGCACCGTCTGGCAGTATGAGGGCGGCAGATACATCGCTGCGCAGAATCTCGTGGCCACCAAGGGTTACTGGCTGTATGCCAAGACCAACATCCTGCTGCCACCTATCTTCGGTACCCTTGAGACTGACGTGATCAGCCTCTCCGAAGGTTGGAACATCATTGGTCCTGTTTACGACATCGATGATTTCGTCGGCACATACGCCAGCGCCTATCCGCAGGCCTTCTCCAAGATCGCGACCAACGCCAATGGCGGACTTGAAATCTACAAGTTCAATCCAAACGATCCTGAGCATTACGAGTCGGCTATTGATAAAAACGGCAAGTACGCTCTGAAGGTCGGCAACGGCTACTGGATCAAGGCGACCGAGGCTGTTGACCTCCCGGTCATCGCTCCCGCGAAGTAATCGTCCGTAACTGATACGGAACGCAAGGGCCGCTGATGCGAAAGCGCAGCGGCCCTTTTTTCTTCTAGTTCTTCCAGAGCATCTAGTCTTGTTGAACACGTAAAGTCAATGGCAGCAGCTACACACGACAAACCAGTTCTTCTAGTCACGGGCGGTGCAAAACGCGTCGGCGCGGCGCTGTGCCGTGCCTTCTGTGAGGCAGGCTGGCGGGTTGTCATCCATTGCAACAGTTCCATTGGAGAGGCTGAGCGTCTGGCGAATGAACTCGGCGACGCGAAAGTGCTTCAGGCCGATTTGCTCAAAGTCGGCGCAGATTCTCTGATTGCACAGGCGCACGACGCATTCGGCAGTCTCGATCTACTGATAAACAATGCTTCGACTTATCGTCGCGGAGCCGTGCTTCAAAGTGGCGACAACGACTATCTTGACGATTTTGCGATAAATTTCCACGTGCCTTTCGCACTCATGCGCGCTTTCGCGCGTCTCGGAAATAGCGGTTCCATCATAAACATTCTTGATGCGCGAATCTCAAAAGACGACACGGATTGCGCTGGATATCTCCTTGCAAAGAAGGCTCTTGCCGAAGCGACTAGGCTCTGCGCTCTGGATTTCGCGTCGTTGGGTATACGCGTGAACGGCATCGCACCAGGACTCGTGCGGCCGAAAGACGGCGTGGCAATGGACGCAATGGCCCCTCTTGTCGCGCGAACGCCTCTTGGAATTCGCACGACCGAAGAGGAGATCGCCGCCGCGGCGCTCTATCTCTCCAAGGCGTCAGCCGTCACGGGAGAGATCATCTTCGTGGATTCAGGCATGCATCTCTCGCCTCCGCATTGGGGCGAGAAAAAGTGATGCGATTCATGTGTGCATAGGTCCTTCAAATCCCTTAAGCCCCTTTTAATCAATCAGATGTTTGCTTCCTATCACAATCACAGCACTTGGAGCGACGGAAAGGCGTCCATTCGCGAGATGGCGCAGGCGGCGCGTGAGGCAGGCCTTCGTGAATTCGGCATAAGCGACCACTTTGTCTATGGGCCACCTGAAGTTCAGGAAGATGCGAATACGTGGACCATGCCAGTGGAAAATCTCCGCGCTTACATTGAAGATGCGAGCGCCGTCAAGGCAGAATTCGATTGCGACGAATTCCATTTCCGCATCGGGGCTGAAGTCGATTATTTCGACGAGACATGGGAGACCGTAAATCGATACATTGCATCGATGCCTTTGGACTACGTCATCGGCGCCGTTCATTATTCACGCGCTTTCCCGATCGACAAATCAGCCGATCTCTGGAGGGCGCTTGCTCCTGAAGAACGCGATGATGTCTGGCGCGAGTATCTTCGCAAGCTGAAGCTCTGCGTCGAACGCATGCCGTGCAACTTTCTGGCGCATCCGGATTTGCCGAAAATCTTCGCCGTCGGAAAGATGCCTGAAGATTGCCGCGACGAATTCCACACGCTCTTCACGATGTGCGCCGAACGCAACGTCGCCATCGAAATCAATACGGCGGGTTTGGACAAACTCTGCGCGGAACTCTATCCGGCGCGCGAACTGCCTGAGGACGCAGTTAAGCTCGGCGAAGGGATTCTTGTCGGCGGCGACGCACAATGCACGGAGCAAGACGTTCGGCATTTCGACGATGCCT
>JAKSPA010000260.1 GCA_024405235.1 Lentisphaeria bacterium | reverse complement strand
TGATCGCGGAATACGGGACATAGGCCAGTATCTGCGTGAAGACGTAGTTTATGATTTCGGCATATCCGTCCTTGATTCTGTACTGGTGCTTCCCAAGGTATTCAAGACCGACGGCGCGCAAGCCGCCGGAAAGCACGCCGTCATCCGTGAGGCGGCGGCGCACTTCGATGGACTTCTGCTTTCCAAGGCGGATCTGCTGGTCGTTGACGTGGCTCTGCACTGTCTCTATGAGCTCGTCGTTGAACGAACGCGGGTCGAAGCGGCCTGCCTTGACGGTCTCCACCATCACGTTGTTTTTTATGAACATCTGCTTGATATAGTTGCCAAGATAGCTGTTCTTGATTCCTCTGTATATTCTTGTAAGTTCATCCACCACAAGCACGTCCCCCTGGCCAAGAAAAGACAGCGCCATGTCGAGGCCCTCCCTGTATTTCTTTATCTTGGACTGGGCCTTGAACCATTCCTGAAACGCCAGGTCCTGTTCGGCCACCGATGCGCCGGATATTGGGTATGTGCGTCCTGATGTGTTCAGGTCATGTGCCACCAGCTTCACCTCGTAACCCATTCGCTTGCAGTATTCCATGCAGTTCGCCTCCTGCGTGTCCACGGAATCGCTCTGCTCATCACTGCCGCTTGACTGCCTTGCGTAAATGATTGCTGAAATCTTTTTTTTCGCCATTTTTTATTTCCCTTAATGTTTTTGATATAAGGACAAGCAATAATATACACGTCAATCAGCATTTTGCAATAATAATCACTTATAACTGGTCGTCATCGCCATCATCGCCATCCTGGCAAGCATGCTTCTGCCTGCACTCTCCAAGGCACGCGAGAAGGCACGTGCCATCAGCTGCGTCAACAACCTGAAGACCATCGGTCTTGGCTGCCTGATCTACGCCAACGATTACGACGACAGCATGCCTTGGGGAGAGACTGGCGTGGCTTACGGAGGCGATATGAACATGAAGCGTCTCAACGGCAGCGTCACGTGGTATTGCGTCGACGTCATACTTAGTAACGGCGTCATTGAAGCTTCCATCAACGAGACAGACGTCGCCAAGCACACCGTGAGAAAGAACGAAATAGCCAGACGCTATCTGCGCTGCCCCTCCGACGGCTCCAACTTCGAAACAGGCAGTCTGACCACCGCTGATGTCGAGGCCAACAAAAATGCAGATCTGCGCAACAGCTATTCCACGCAGCTTTGGAGCAAGAGCGGAATTCAGGCCGATGACATCAAGCGTTTTGAGCACAAGGAAGCCAGCCGCATCGGCCGTTCCAACGTCGCCTCCGATGATCCAGGCAACGTGATCTTCGGCGACATTCTGGCCCCCAGCTCCATGGACACCGTTCGTGGCGGCAGCGGCATCTCCCCCAACCACCAGGACCGTTTCAACAACCTGTATCTGGGCGGCTGGGTTACCACCACCCGCCTCGCCACCAGTGTCGCAACCCCCGACTACTGCGGCAACAACGCCCTGTACTTCGATCAGGGCACCGACCGCATGTAATTGCTGACTCTCTGACAGCATAAACGAAACGATGCGGAAGGAAACTCTAACGCAGATTTCTTCCGCATCATTCTGCCTTTCTTCAAAAGAATACCTCACTCTTGCAAGCCGGCGATATTCGTCCAGCCTTCCGACTTCCAAGAGTCATGCCCTTTGAACCAATCTATCACTCATCCCCAATAGGAGTTCTCCTTTATGGACCTGAAATGGATTCTCGTCATGTGTGTCGGCGCCATCATTGGCTTCATCGGCAAAAAACATCAGAACGCAGGCTGGGGACAGGCGTTGCTCATTCTGGGTGCAGTTGTCGCCATCACAGGCGCAGCCTTCAACTTAGTCGGATTTACCAAGAGCGGCAATAAGGCCGTGAAAACCGAAAACCGCTTCCGCTACATTCAAGGCAAGATACTTGCCGAAAACATGAAGAAAGCCTGTTTCCCCAGCAAAGTCTGCGTCATCGTCAATCCTCTCTGCTTTCTAGACAAATGGGGAGACCCTCTGCCCACAGTCAATGAAATCGGTTTTCTGGAAGGAGTGCAAGACGCATTGGGCAACTGCGAAGTAATTCCAGTTTATCCTGAGTTCAGCCATAAGAAAACAACGAATCAAGGTAGAGGACAGGATTTCATTCCATATTCCACCATGCCGTTCAAAGACTACCAGAAGGTTGTAAGCAAGATCAAGAAGGAAAAGCCTGATTGTGTCATCAACACATATATGTTCCCTCCCGATGCGCCGCTGACCAAATCCCTGGCTGAACTTAAGGGCTACAAAGTCGGCATGCTGAACACGGATTTCAACAAAAAAAGCGACGCCGAACTCACCGCCGCCTTCAAGAGCGGCGGCGACCTGCTCTTTGTCGTCCAGCAGAGGGCCTCTGGTTTTGATTCCGAAGATCAAGCATCCAGCGACCAGAAGTCCTTTGACATCCGATATGTCCTGGTAACAGGAAACAACTGCGAGCAAGCCCTCAAGGAAGCCAATGAACGCAGAAAATAACAATCATTTGATGCCCCCCAAAAAGCAATCCCAAACGTCAGAGGAACCAGTTCCATACCAACCTGTGCCTGGAATGGTCTTTTCCATCGAATTGCTGAAGACAAAATATGACTTCCGTCTGAAAGGGTGGCCGATCACCGTGGTGGAAATGCCTTTCTATGAGCAGGCGCAGGGAGATTTCCATTCGCATGATACCATGGAAATCGGTATCGTCATGGAGGG
>JAKSPA010000026.1 GCA_024405235.1 Lentisphaeria bacterium | reverse complement strand
TCCGCGGAAAACCCGCGCGTATTCTAAACGCACCGGTGGGTAATAGATGCCCCCATGGGGCTAAGAAACAAAGGGGCGCTTAGTGTGTGCCGCGGAGCTTGCTCCGCGGAAAGCCCGCGCGTATTCTAAACGCGCCGGTGGGTAATAGATGCCCCCTGCGCGCGGGCAATAGGCGCCTTAATAGGTGAAGAGCTGCTGCAGAGTATATACTTCGCCAGTGGCTATATTCAAAGCGCGCAATATCTTCTGGCGGATTCTAGATGACACGAAACGCCCACGAACAGCCTTGGAGACCATCTTGTGCGTCAGCTGTTCGGTGGACGCGGCAACCAGATCATGGTTCTGAAGGCCTTTCGCCGCCAGAATATCTCCCAGCGGCTGAGGGCCGAATTCGCGATTTTCGGATTCCAGTTCCACTATTTTGCGAACCTAGAAGATGAATTTAGATGTGGAAAGACGGTTTCTGACCTCCTGAAGCACCTTCGTCTCGTCATCCAGACTGGCGGCTTCAAAGGTTGCGGAGAAGCGGACGAAAGCGCCTGCGTCGTCCCATGGCACAGTAGAGATCAGCTTTGTGGAAATAAGCCACTGGCTGAACTCTTCGGCGTTTGCGAAAGTAGTTCCGTCGCTTGTGGCCTTTGGAATTCCGACATAGAGATAGAAAGAACCGCCTGGCACCTGCGCCTGGAAGCCGAGTTCCTTTAGCGTTGCCGTGAGTGCGGTCAGACGGCGCAGATACTTCTCGTTGATCTTCGGAGTGATCTCCGACTGCGCCTTCAGCGCCTCAACGGATGCCTTCTGGATTGCGAGGAACTGGCCGCTGTCGGCGTTGTCCTTCACAGTCGCGAATGCCTTGACGGCGGCCGCATTGCCGCAGACCCAACCAAGACGCCATCCTGTCATATTGAAGCCCTTGGACATCGAATGCTGCTCGACTGCGGCGTCCTTTCCGCCCGGGCGCGGGATGTTGGTCGGTGGCTTGCCGCGATAATTCAGCGGCGCGTATGCGGCGTCGATGACCAGCAGCGCGTGGCACTCTTTCGCGAAGGCGATTGCCTTGTCGTAGAGTTCTGGCGTGGCGACGGCTCCCGTGGGATTGTTGGGATAGTTCAGATAAATGAGTTTCGTGGCCTTCTTGTCCTCTTCCGAGATCTTAGAGAAATCCGGATAGAAGCCGTTCTCGCGCGTCAGCGGCATCTTGACGACGCGGCCGCCGAAATAGCATGTCCAAGTGCCCATGACACCATATCCTGGTGTCGTCATAAGCGCGACGTCGCCTGGATTGATGAAGCATGTCGGCAGCAGGCTCAGCGCGGCCTTGCTGCCCATGGAGTGGTTGATTTCGGTGGAGGGATCGAGTTCCACGCCGTAGAGTTCCTTCATGTAGTCAGCGACGGCCTGCTTGAATTCGGCGCAGCCGTTGTCTGCATAGAAGCGGTTTTCTTTCTTCGAAGCCTCGCGATGCAGCGCCTCGACCACCTGCGGGAAAGCCATTTCATCGGGTTCGCCGACGCCCATGTCGATGAGCGCGACACCTGGATTGGCGGCGACGGCGGCACGCTTTGCGCGCTTGATCTTCTCGAATTTATAGATGGCGGTGTCCTTGCCGAACATCTTGCCGCCTATGCGCTCTGCGAAAAGTCCCTCGAAGAAGTTGTCCATGGTGTTGATGAATCCTGTATTAGTGTGATGAGAAGCTCTTTAAGACTATCTGCCGCAGCAGTGCTTGTATTTCTTGCCGGAACCGCATGGGCATGGCTCGTTGCGTCCGATTTTCGGACGGTCGCGCGTGATTGGCGGGAGCGATTTGAGCGTAGTCGGCTCGTCGTCGCCCTTCGTGACTTCCGCATAATTGACAAGGCGGTTCAATTCGACAGGCAGCGGGCCGTAGCCGCCCATGTAATTTCCCGTGAGCATGTTCTTGATGCGCTGCTTGCCAAGATCGAAGAAGCTCTGGAGATTCTTCTCCGCGAAGCGGTCGGAAAGGACCTTTTCGTGTTCGCGATAGAATGCGAAGAGCTGCGTCTTCAAAAGATCGCCGCCGACGGCGACGGCATTGATGACCAAAGCCATCGCGATTTCGAACTGGACGAGGCCCTTTGGAATCTCGGAGAGAATGCGCTTGATTGTCGCCATGAAGGCAGCGTCGCTGTCGCGACGTGCGATCCATCTGCAGGAAAGCGTCAGGAGCATCTGTTCGGCGACGACCTGTGCCGTAGAGGCCTTGAGCAACCATGAAAGAATCTCGTCCATTGCATCATCTGGAGAGATAATGCCCAGAAGTCGCGAGATATCGCTGGAAAGCCATTCATCGCGCGTGACATTCGCTCCGAACGCCTCGGAGGTAATCACCTTCATGATCTGCGGATAGAACTCCTTCGAAGCGCTTTCGCCGACAAGCAGGAAAACGCATGAGAGAAGACGTCTGCCCGATTCGTCCGCCAGTTTTGCAGGATTCTGCACGAATCCGTCCAAAGTGGTTTGCAGGAAAGCTGCCAGGGCTTCCTTGTTCTCCAGAAGTTCCTGGAATGCGGGCGTAAGCGCCTCAATGTTCGCGGCGCTGCTGAAAAGTTCTGTGCGTTCTGCTGTATTCATGTTTGATGAATCCTTTTTGCTATTTGGGAAACGCAGTAATTTAGCGCATATTTACAGTTCTGATGGAAGTGGGCGAAGGGAGAATGAGAACAGAAGAAGGAGTTGGAAACTACGGGATGTGCAAGACACGCCAACTTACAAAAAAAACCGCCTGATCCATTAGGAACCAAGCGGCTAATTTTCAGCCTATCTGGCTAATAGTAACGAAAGAGACTAGTCGTTCTCCAGCAGCTCTTTTGCCGTGGTGGCATCATCGAGCTTTTCGTCAAGTTCATCCTTGGAGATGGTTTCCACATGGCCATCCATGAAGAGGAGATTGCCGGAACCGCCGTGGCTATCCAGAGCATCAGCGGTAACGGTTGCGTCACGATAGAACTTCGTCTTGTCGGCTTTGATTTCGCCGATGCTCAGCTTTCCAGAGGGATTCGCGACTCGGCTGATGTTCATCCAGCCTTTCATCGCCTCAAGCTTCTTGGATGTAGCGGTCATGCCTGCACACCAATGCATGCCTTTCTTGCTGTTGTCGTCAATTCCATTGACATTGTAACTGAAACGAATATTCTCAGTTGTGTCCTTCTCAACCTTGACAGCCAGCGTATCTGCCTCGTAGTCGTCATTCGGGCAGAGGAAAATCTGTTCGGTTTTGCCGACATAGTCCCAGATGGAGAAAATATAGTTGTAGCTGACGTCTTTATTCTCAGCAGGAACGGTCTTCATCTTGTTGTCGTTTGAGAACATGAGCTCGGCCTTTCCAATCTGTCCGAGATTGTTGGAGCAGGCTGTCTTCTGTGCTGTGGCACGTGCACGTCCGACAGCTGGGAGCATCAGGCCCGCCAGAATGGCGATGATAGCAATCACCGTCAGCAGTTCAATGAGCGTAAAGGACTTTTTCATTATTGGATTCTCTTTTTTTGGGTTATGTATTGGAACTAATCGTCGATTATCAAATTCGCAGCAGAATTGCCTGAAATCAAAGAATCAACCCACTTCTCCTATGCGACCGCATAGAAATTATTTGCTGATGAGCCAAGTTTTCTCGCCCTTGTCCCATGTGACAGGAATCGAGTAGACATTGTCCTCGATCTTATCAAAATCGCCATCGGGACCAGCGGAATAGATGATGATGGAACCACGGAAGGTGTTGTCGGAAGGCTTGTCCAAGCCTTTTGGCCAATCGCTGTCCGTCTTGATCTTTCCATCGCCATTTGCATCGATGAGAATCTTGTAGTCATTATCCCACGGATCGGTGTATTGACCTTCCGTATTCTCCTGAACGTCCATGAACTTGACATTTCTGGGATTGATCTTCTTGGAATCGACGGTGAGAACGTCTTGGACGCCCTGGAGCATCTTGATGAATTTTTCGTATGTGACGTCGCTCTTGAAGGTGCCGTCAATGTCACCGCTTCCGACGGTAAAGCATTTTAGCGGAAGCGTTCCGTATGTGGATTCGAAATTCTTGAGCGCGGTGACGAGAGCGGACATCTCGGCCTGCGCCTTTGCGGTCTCAGCCTTTTTGATGGCGCCTGCGGTGACAGGAATCGCCATTGCAGCAAGAATTACGATGATGCCGATGGCAATTAGCAATTCCGTGAGTGTGAAGCTATGCTTATTCATAGTAGTCTCTTTTCGGGTTTCGTTTTTCAATGCATGATGCTCGGCGCACGATGCACAATGATTTATTTGGAAAATTGAAAATTCGTTAATGAAATGTATTTCGACTAAAAGACAGCCTTACTGAGCGGATCCCCAATTGACGATGTCGTCTTCATTGCCGTAGATTCCATCCTGTCCAGCGGACCAGAGATCGAAACTTGTCTTGTTGTGTTCACCGGGGCACTGGTATTTGAAGGCATTTCCCCAGGCGTCCTGGAAATCGCCGTTTCCGATTCCTTCAATTTCGATGAAAGACTTCTTGGCGCCCGATTTGCTATTGAAGGAATAATCCTTCGCAAGTTTCAGTTTCACGGTATCGCCTGAAATTTCGAATTTGATTTCCTGCGCGGAAACGCATGGCGGGAAGTATCCATTTTCGGAGCGGAACTTATCCAAAGCGGCTTCGAATTCGGCGCTAAGCGCTCTTGTCTTAGCCGCATCGGCCTTGCGTGCTGCGAAACCCATTCCGCCAATGAGAATGCCAGCCAGAATGACGATGATAGCAATGACCACCAGAATTTCAGTCAATGTGAAAGCTTTCTTTCTCATAGTCGTACTATTTCCTTACAGAATCTGTGATTTCAAAACCTTGATCTTTCCGAACCAGCAGTCGCGGACAAGCGTGACGAGGCGGACTTCCGTTGAGAGAATCGAGTACCAGTCGCCGCTGCCGCCGCCGATCTGGATCGGATTGGCAAGCTGTTTTCTGAAATTGATTCCATCATCGCCGGAAGGCATGTCGTCGTTGGCCATAATCCACTTCAGATTCTGGCCGACTGAAATGACCGTGTAGGTCTCGTAGCGCGTGGACATGATTCCAGCGGTGCAGCCTATGAGAGACTCGGCCTGACGATCGTTGCATTGCAGAGTATCGGTGGTGTTTTCAGCGCCGCCATCGATTTCCACGAAATTGAAGAAGGCCTGAACGGGACTCCAGGACTGCGCCGCCATGACTTCCGATGCATCGGCGTAATCGCCGAAATCGTCATTGCCATTGACGCGGAACCTAAATGTGGTTTCCTCAAGTTCCTCCGTGGCTTTGCTCCAGTTCTCGTCGACGTAGTCCTTGAAGTAGTCATTTCTGACAATTTCGTCTGCGCTTTCGTCTGGATCAAGCATTCCGTTTGCATAGACCGAAGTGTCTTCAGCATCGGGATTTGCAGGAATGTTGGCGAAGAGGAATCTGTATGCAGGCGCGTTGAAGCAGTTGGGATTGAACTTGCCGCGGACGCCGCCATCGTTGGAGAGTTCGTTGAGGCAGATGTAGTCCAGCAGCCATGCATCGCCATCGACGTATGTGTGCGTAATCTTCGAGTCTTCAACAGATGCAGGCTCGTCGGTTCCGAACTTCTTGAGGTTGAGCGTCTGTCCTTCACCTCCGCGGTGGATGGCGCCGAGCTGCCAGAGAGATGTGAACGGATAATTGGGGATGAAGTAGGTGGAAAGCGTGTTGTCCATCGTGCCTTTGCAGTAATCGCTCGCCGCGGCAGTCATGTCCATGTCGCCTGGATCGAATTCAGGCTCCCAGTCCTTTTGCGCATTCGCATGAGTTTCGTTTCTCATGGCATTCTTCACGTTTGCAAGGGCAACTTTGGCAAGCTTGCCATGGGCCCATGGAAGTGAACCGACCATAACATTGTTGTTGACGCAATTCTTGATCAAGCAACGATTGTAGCCCTGACCATCTGCCGTATTGTCAAGCATCGACACGAAATTTTCACCGAAATAATTGGCGTTAAGCTTTTCCGCATGGTTCTCATACCAAGTCCACTGGCTTGAGAGATGGTTCAGTCTTGGATCCTTGCAAGTGACGCCATTGACAGGCGAGTAATTCACAAGGTGATATGCGGCGGTGTTTGTCGTCTTCGCAGGATTCCAGAAGCTTCTCTGGTCGGTAAGGGTAGTTGGCGCAGTCTCTTTGAAATCGACATAATTGTAGGAGATTTCAGGAACGCCAGCTTCTGCATACATGAGTTCGCAGATTTCATCGCCATCATTTTCGTCATTCTGGACCATGACCATGACCTTCTCGATTGTCAGCGCATAGCCAGTGCCAGTGAGATAGTGTGAATTGTGACCTGTAAGCAGACGCGTGGGCAGACCAAATTCATCGTTGGTATAGAAGGTATTTGGAATATTGACAGTAAGAGTATCGCAGTCAATTTCAACACTCTGATTTTCAAGAGCATCGAATTGGCGGTCCAGAAGATCAGTTGTCTTGTCGATGGAGAAATGCAGGCCATTCGACTTGATTTCATTGCTAATCATCAGCCTATTGGCGCTTCCTTCAAACAGACCGTAGTCATTAGAATCCGCATTATTCTGCCAGGGACTTGCGGGCGAGGAGGAAGTCATTGAATTGCCCTTCAGGAAGACCAGCACATTCGTGTATTGTTCCTGACCATTGAACAACTTCCTTTTTGCAAGAAGGAAAGGAGTGATCTTTCCCTGGACGATGACACGGTATTTCTGTTTTGTCTTTGACAGTTCTTCATTGAAGAAGTTCTGCATGGAAAGGGTGACTTTCGGCGTGAAGTTAATCGAGCCGGGGCCAACTTCAATGCGGTAGACGTATCTGTTGACATTGTTGCTGTCTTTGGCCTGACCACGTCTTGTGACAAGCCAGTTGCCGCCATTGTTGTTCAGTCCCATGGCGACGTTGACGCCGACGATGGACGGCACGCGTTCGTTGCTGCAGAAAGTCGGCTCGTTGATAATCTTGTCTGCCGCGAGATCCATGATATTCGGCTGGACATTGTAGTCGCCTTCGGAGAACTTGATGCGATTTCCGTCTGCATCAAGAGCGGTCACGGTGAAATCCGCATCGCAGAAATCGACCATGTTTGCGAATACATTCGGCGTTTTGTCAACCGAGCTGTTCTTGAAGAGATAATGGTCAGCGTTGTCTTTGTCGTAGTTAAGTCCGAGATGCTTCTGGAAGAAGTGCTGCGTCAGATTCTTGACGCTTGTCAGATCGTTCGCCGCGCGCATCTTTTCGCTGATCTTGTCCCATGTGATGTCATCGGAAGTCGAGAAATCGCAGGTGCCCTGGTCGCAATAGAGTCCCCATGGATATGCGATATTGGCCTTCTTCAGGAAATTGCTATCGCTGGAGGTGATAGAATCCATCGACGAGTCAGCGGTATCAAGAAGTTCATCCTGCAGATCGTCTTCAGATGCGTACATTCCATTGAATCTGAGTTCCTTGTCTTCCGTGCCGGAAGCGACGCTGTAGACAAAGAGATCCTTTTCCTTGAACTCGTCGCCGATGGTTTCGTTTTCGGTCAGCATGTCGTAGTTGAACCAGCGCGATGGCTTGTCAGCCACGCCGCGTTCAAGATTCTCTTTGTAGATGGCCTTGTTTGAAACAATGCGCGTCTGGAGTTCCTGCGGATGAACGCCGTATTGGACGGTCTCGGTTTCGGTTATTTTGCCATTGTCATACAGATTGTCGACCACGTTTTCCGAATCATAGTCGTATCCCATGATTGCGTAAGTGCTGGTTCCGACGTCAACGTTTTTGCCGTCCTTTGCGATTTCAGGCTCGCTTCCCGCTTCGCCGATTGTCAGATTTCCATCGGTGACGTATGGGATATCTGCCGCATCGCCTTCGAAATCAGGCATTACAATTTGATTGATGTCAAATTTTGAACCTTCGGCGAAGGCGAGATAACCATAACGTGAAACTATGTGGCCATCATTGTCCTTCGTATTTCTGAACTGGAGCTGATGAGCGGTGTCGTCCTTCAGGAGCGCCTCGAAATGATTAGTCGTTCCATCGTCGGTGGCATGACGATATGCGGCGCCGAGGCGTGTATTGGCAATTATTTCATAGAGACTGCTGTCGCCTTCCGAGCCAACTTCGTCGTATGTAGTGTCTTCACCATGAGTGTAATAGAGAGACTGGTACGAGCGCTTGTAGTACTTTTCGTCGGCGTTCAGTTCGAAATCGATGCCGAAAGGCGTATTCGCGTGGTGACTTGGCGAGAGTTCGCCGTATAGGCAGAGCGCATTCCAATCGGTAGTGGCATCCACATATCCGACGTAAGGCTGGATTCCCAATAATTTCGAATCGGAATCTCCTGCACTGCCGTAAAAATATGTTTACGGTTTCGTTGTACCATCCACCTTCAACATGGACTGATCGATGTCCATTTCGTATGGCATACCATCTTCCAGTTTTAAACCTGGCTGCAGATTTCCCTTGTTCTGGAAAAGAGAAATGACCTGCTCTACGGAAGTGGCGGAGGATTCGGAAAGCAGTTGCGCTTGTGTCTGATCCGCCTTGGCGTCAGCGACAATCTGGGCGTTTCTGCTGGTGACAGCGAATACCATTGCCAGAATCAGCACAATCGAGAGGATTCCAAGCACCATCAGAATGGCGGAGCCCCGTTCATCTGGATTTCTATGGATGGTTTGCATGGTGAAAGATTTATCTAAGTTTATGCCTTCGTATTTCAGAAGGCCTTTCGTTATTTCTAATTTCAGGGGAGCGGAAATCGCTCTAAGGCAAAATTGTCATCTTCTTCAGCAGCGCGCCTTAGGAGATTGGCGAGTCCCCAGACACGCGCCGAGAAAAGCCGAATTACTTCTTCACAAGGAAGACGCGCGAGAATGTCCTGTCGGTATCTTCGGTTGTCGCAGCGCCGTTGCGCAGATTGACAGGAACCGAGAAGACATTGACGCGGATGTATTTCGGCGCAAATGGAATGAAGGCCTTGTCGTATGCAGTGTTGTCTTCTTTGACAGCCGCATCAGAGAAGATCTGGATGGACTTGATGTTATCCGCGACGAGATACTCCTCGTCGGCATCCGCCGCTGCGCCGGACTTGTCGGAAGGCTTTACGCAATACCATTCGGGCGATTGAGCATTGACGCTTGCGCCGTTGATGGAGATGGACTTCGTAGGCATGCCATTCGAATCCAATTCCAGATCGCTGATTCTGTCCCAAGTGGCTTCATCCGTTTCGAAGCGGTAGAGCTTGCCTTTGCCCTCTCCCATGTCGCCAGTCGCCTGAGCGAAATGATAGCGAACACCATAGATGAGGGAGCGGCCGCTGCCTGGCGTGTAGTTTTCAATGCCGTCGGTAGCCTGAGTGAAGAAGCATAAGTCCTGAAGACTTCCAGAAGAAGAAGAGCCGAAATAGGCGCTTTCATGTCTGCAGTACCATCCTGACTGCGCATCCAGATCTTCATCCTCCTCGACGATGTAGATGTGTTCAAGATCCTCTTTTATGAGGGAGAAGATCGCATCCGCCTGGGCAGACATCTCGGTACGGGCGGTGTTGGCTGCCCAGACTCTTTGCGCTCCACCAGTGAACTGGAGCAGGAAACCCATCATGATAACCAGAATCGCGACTGCGACCAGGATTTCAATGAGGGTGAAATTGCGCTTGATTGTATTCATGACAACTTTCCTCCTCATTTTAGTAGGCTTTGAAGACATTCAGGGAGAAGTCCCGTTTGTGTCTCTTGCTATAGTCGAGATCGGCAGGCCATGAAATCTCGACGTGCAGTTCCGCGGCAAATGGCATCTTGACCGTCTTCGCAGCATCAGCATAGACGGGTTTGGCGTAGATGCTGGCGTAGCAGTTGAAGTCGGAGTACTTGTCGCTGCCAGTTCCAGAAGTGAAATCGAAGTGATAGACCTTTCCGTTGTGAAGCGGAGTGATTGTCGTTCCGTCGTTTGTCAGGAAGGTATCTATGTAGCTTGCGATTTTTCCGCTGTAATTGAACTCTGTCTTCAGATTGAACGCTTTGTCGCTATCATCAATATCCTCTGGAGCAGCTTCGATTGGCGCACCATCAGAATACGTTGTGGTATTGGTAACCGTCCATCCCGTGAAAGCGTTGAAAGCCTTGTAGCCTGAAGAGGGATTGGTAGAATCAATCGTGTCCTCTTCTATGCACATCTTTGCGAAGGAAAGGATCTGCTCGGCGGTGTTAGCGGCGTATGAAGCCATAGCGGCGTCTCTGGAAGCGGTAGCGCCGACAGGGAATAGAACCATGATGCTGCAGACGCCGATGACGCAGATGCCCATTGCCATCAGGACTTCGACGAGAGTGAATGCATTTTTCTTAAGGAGATTTCTCATTGTCTTTCTTCCTCCTTACTCTTCATCGAATTTGGTTATTACCGAACCGGTGTAGCGGTTCACTTTGGCGACGAGCTTGTTGTCGGCATTGACTTTGGTGACGATATTGTCATCATCATTGCTGACAATCACACCTTCGCGGACTTGAACTCTAGGTGCATCTGTTCCGTCCTTGAGTTCCGGTCTGCCGTTCTTCTTGAAGATAACGGAGAGCTTGAAATCAGCTTCTCCTGAGAAGAGCGCCTCATCCTTGACTTTATATACAGTTGCGGAAGAGACGAATCCATCGGATGCATCTTTTGCATCTACTGTGGAGGCGTCCGTAGTCGGGAAGAAAGCGCCGTTCGGGAGATATTCCCACTTCGTGCCCTCAACCCACTCCTGGAACTCCCAATGCGTACTGCCTGCATCGTAGTTCACATACGCGCAGCGGAAAGCCTTCAGAGCGACAGGCTCGTCAGCCGCTTCGCCCGTGTATGAGCTGATATTGTAATCTGTAAACAGCACAGCCACGTTCCTGCGTTTAGCGCAGGCGTGTGTACGTGCCATATTGAGTTGGGAAGTGACAATGCGATTTCCGTACGAGACTGCATTGCCTGTCATGAGCCTATTGTATGCAGGCACAGTGACACCAATAATCACCGCGATAACAACGATCACGGTGAGTATTTCTATCAGCGTGAATGGACGGGTATTCTTTTTCATGGTTAGAAAAACCTCCCCGCCGACGACAAAAAATTAGAGAGAACTTATGTAAACGCATTTAGCCGTCCCAAGATGGTACGGCTGAATGCGCAACTGGAATCTTGAATCAGTCTAGCGTCTCTGTCATTTCCTCATCTTCAGCATCGAGGGAAATGCAATGAGTGGTTTCGCCGGAGGCATTGACACCCACTGCGTAGAGTTTTATGGTTACATTCCCCACTTCGGATTCGTCATATCCGAATCCCATTGGAGAAGAGACGTTCATGGTTACGGGTTTCTCGCCGGCGACAGCCGCCGTCAAGCGTTTCTTGCCAAGGAACTGAGCGGCATTCGCGGTCTTTTCCGCGAGATAATCCGCATTGAGTTCTTCTGGAGCGACTCCCCACTTGTTCTTGCCCGCATTCACGAGTCTGATGGCAAGCATGAGTGGATCCTGGTTCTTCGGCAAAGCATTTGGTTTTTCAATGACACCGATGAGGTATTTTTCATTGAGGAATTTAGGATTGAATTCCGCAGGAGCGGCATAGATGCGAACTGCATCGAGGCCCTTTTCGGGATTCGCCCATGTGATGGTGGCCTTTCCAAGTCCCGCCGCTTCTCTGCGCTTGCAGACGATAACCGGTGTGGGAAGCTCGTCGTTGATGCGTGTTTCAAGAGCCTTCGAAGCATTGATGAGTTCCAGAAGGCCTTCCGCCGATGCGGCAGGTGCTCCGCTTAGATTGTTTTCGCTCCAGAGATATCCGCTCTTCAGAACGAAATTCGCGATGGCATATTCATAAGCCTTCTGAATTGCGTCAACCGCCTGAGCATATTCCGGATCTTCGATGGAAATCGTGGTGATTGCCTGTGCAAGCAGTTTGACTGCCGCGGAAGTGGCCTTGAGTTCGGTCTTGTTATCGCGCTGGAAGCCGCCCATTTCCTTAGGCTGCATTGCGAATGAGTTCCATGCAGGAGTATTCGGAACGCGCGCTGCCAGAAGAGTGCGGATAATATTGCGGCCGTATCTCAGAACCGAGTCGGGACCCACGGCGTTCCATGGTGTTTCGGCGCCATTCTGTTCGGCGTGGATGAGTTTCTTGGGACTGAAGCACTGAGATGCAATGGCTTCGGTGACGAAGAGGTTCGGCACGCCGTTGATCATCCAGAAACCGGTATTTGGATCTTGGATCGCCTCAAGTTCCGTCTGAAGGACTATGACGCCATCTGGGCCGT
>JAKSPA010000259.1 GCA_024405235.1 Lentisphaeria bacterium | reverse complement strand
TCCAGCATGTGTGTGTCGTATCCTGCGGAAATGTATATCGGGGCATTGACATTGATTTCCTTGCATGCGTCGAATTGTGCGCGCAGAAGGTCGAAATTTAGATTCGGATGGCGTTGTCCGACTTTCGTATTGTTGTAGTGCCAGCCATGGTGGCATTTCGCGAAGAGCGTGATGGAATTGACGTGTGCTTCCTTCAGCGTCTTCTGCCATTCCGCCTTGTCGAAGGCGGAACCGATGCCTGGAATTGCTGGCGAAGTGTGGAAGTCGAGATGGATTTGTCGGAAACGCAGATGATGTGCCATTGTAGTGGAGTTTGTTGTGTTGACTTCTATTGTTTCTTTAGCCTGAATCCGTGAAATTAATTCATTGGGAATTTAGCAAGATGATATGATGGCATTTTCATATGAAGGTTGTTATGACTGACGACAAACAAAAAACTACATCGCACAAAGGTTTATCGTGTCAATTGGCAAATTTATCACATCTTGTGAAAACATCTAGTTGCACGGCGTGATTTTCTGTGTTTTCGGGCTTCTTGGGTCGATTCCTTCGATTCTCCAGTGGGGCAGACTGCTAGCTTTCCGCGGCAGCGCGCTTCTCCTACTTTGGGCAGAGGGCATACGCATAAAACACACAGATACCAGCCCTTGTTTCTGGAAATGAAGAAGACTGGAAGCGGAAAAACTTTTTTGCGTTTGACGTATTTGGTGGTTTGCGCATGGAGGACGCGGAATGACGTGGCATGCCGGGGCGGTGTTGTTTTCATCGTCGCGGATGGCGCAGTATGGCGTGCTGACAATGGAGGAATGCGCAGCGTGTCCTCTGAAGCAGAGGTTGGCGTTCCGGAACGATTCGAAGTGGCCCTGGTTTTCGCCTGGCCAGACGCTATTTCACGGATTCAGAGGGATGGGCTACCACACGTATTTCTGATCGTGATAAGGCATGTCAAGCAAGGCTATCTGCGCGAAATCATCCAGATTATGACGAATCACATAATCAATGTATGATGAAAAGAGACGCCCCTTAAGCAAATATCCCGCAGGATACATGTGGTTGTTCAAAAAGAATTTTCTACGGAATTCATCGTCCACGACAGGACCGTATTGATAGAAATCCATAACATACGTGAACTCGAACAGCTTGTTCAACTGTTTCAGAAGTTCCTGCTGCTTCTGGACAAACGGCAAACGTTCAGGTGTCGGGTTTTGGAATACAATCGCCAGG
The DNA here is from genome assembly GCA_024405235.1 of Lentisphaeria bacterium. Classification (GTDB taxonomy): domain Bacteria; phylum Verrucomicrobiota; class Lentisphaeria; order Oligosphaerales; family Oligosphaeraceae; genus UBA1724. The sequence goes on along the minus strand of JAKSPA010000259.1, from coordinate 1,512 downwards.
AAGATCCTGCACTTGGGACTGATTTCACGATAACGCTGGATGATTGTGCCGTAATACCCCGCATAGGTCTTTTTATTGTTGTGCCAATCATTGAGATCGATATCGTCAATGGAACCGAACTCAAATTCTCCTTTCACGATTGCGGTGATGTCATTGGTCCCCAAAGTGATGACATACGCTTTGCAAGCCTTTTCGGGATCCCAGAAGCCCATCTTGTCGGCATACGATTCAACATATTCCCGGGTGCTCATGCCGCCACGGGTAAACTGTCGAACTTCATTGCCGGTAAAGCGCCCAAAATAACTTAGCCACGAATATTCGAACAAATCCAAGTAATGACGCGTTCCATCGGCATCCCATGGTTCCATTTCACCAGAATCCAGATTGTCACCGATGCACGCGACACTCCGCAGGATTCCTGCATATCCACCGTCTGTCACAAGATGGTCCAGCGGTTTCTCGTTGGGATCATCAAGAAAAAAATCATTTAAATTCATCTCAAGTACCTCTGTTTTCGTTCATCTTGATCCGCAAAGGCATGAAAGGTGCAACGAGTTCATGACATTCATGCGCATTGAACATACGGAACGGGAAATCAAAAGCGCATTCCATGCCAGAAACATTTTCACGAATTCATTGTTACGATTCAGAAGGGAAAAGCACTGCCAGCGCCTGAACCAACTGGCCCTGACTGGCCGGACGCCAGTCGTGGACGGCATGACAGCGCCGATTTCATCGAGGAGGAGGAGGCCCTTGGCATCATGTATCTTGTCAAGCGCAATCCGCGCCGCGAGAACGCGTTGCAGCTGCCGGACAGCCTCCGCGGCGGCGGAGATCCGGAATTTCCGCGTCCCGAAAAGACCATCTACCGCGGCATTGGCTGAAAATAACGCACCTCCTGAGTTCGTTCAGCCATTGCAGGATTTGACGTTCATGGATTCAGGCAAATCAAAAAAAGTGATTTCGAGGTCTTTTGCCCACAAAATACACAGGTGTCATTCCGGCAAAATGAAATGTAAAAGCGATTTGTTTTCGACGAGCGCGCCGTCGTTTTCGTATCGGACATCCTCAAGCATTTCACCGTTCTGGTTCCATGAACGAACCCTGAAGCCATCTTCGTCCGCATCCACTCGGAAACAGCTTGCGATGTTCTTCAAACCCGCTTGTGGCCCCGCGACTGTCAGGACAGGATAGTTGTACGTCAAACCGTTGATCTGCGGCATCGGCGGCTCCGACTCGGCGACGATTTCCGTCGTGCCTGGTATGGAGCGCATGTAGCGGTGCACATGTCCCGCCAGCCACATGTTCACGCGGAATGCGGGATTGGCGCCGCCGAAATATCTGTCGGTCATTCTGGCGAGGACATACGGGAGATGCTTGCAGGAATCGAAATGCGAGTATGCAGCGCCGTGGCAAATGACAATGCGTCGTTTGGCTTCGGTCCAACGTTTGTCATGCACTGTCTTTTCAAGCCAATCGGCCTCCTCCTTCAGGAACAGTTCGTCCATATTC
>JAKSPA010000258.1 GCA_024405235.1 Lentisphaeria bacterium | reverse complement strand
TCCTAAAAAGAGTATATCTTCTATCGCAATCCCACTATTTTTCATTCGCCTAAATTAATTTGAACGCAAACAAAATCTGAAACGACCATGGCAAAAGAACCCGCAGTCTCCACGAACGAAATTCAGCAGCGAAACCTGAAACTCGCATTGAGCCAGATTGAGAAGGAATTCGGAAAAGGCTCGATCATGCGTCTCGGCGATCAGCAGCATCTTGATGTCCCGACGATTTCCACGGGAAGCCTCTCGCTCGATATCGCCACTGGCATCGGCGGCGTTCCGCGCGGCCGAATCATCGAAATCTACGGACCTGAGTCCTCTGGTAAGACCACCCTCTGTCTCCATGTCATCGCAAACGCGCAGAAGGCAGGCGGCACATGCGCCTTCGTCGATACGGAACATGCTCTCGATCCACGCTACGCGCGCATTATCGGCGTTGATACGGACAATCTGCTCGTGGCGCAGCCGGACTGCGGCGAAGATGCGCTGAACATCGCGGAAACGCTCGTTCGCTCCAACGCAATCGACGTGCTTATCATCGACGCCGTCGCCGCGTTGACGCCGAAGGCGGAAATCGAAGGCGAAATGGGCGACCAGCATGTCGGACTCCAGGCGCGTCTCATGAGTCAGGCGCTTAGAAAACTCACGCCAATTGCCGCAAAGAGCAACACTTGTGTGATCTTTACCAACCAGATTCGTGAAAAAATCGGCGTGATGTTCGGAAATCCTGAAACGACCACCGGCGGACGCGCTCTGAAATTCTACGCGTCAATGCGAATGGAAATCCGCAGGACAGGCGTCATCAAATCCCCTGATGGACGTTCGCAGGGCAACAAAGTCAAGGTCAAGATCGCCAAAAACAAACTGGCGGCACCGTTCCAGGAGTGCGAATTCGACATCATGTTCAACGAAGGAATCTCTCGCGCCGGATCCATTCTCGCGGTCGCATTGGATATGCACATCATCGAAAAACGTGGCAGCTGGTTCTCCTTCGGTGACACGCAGCTCGGACAGGGGGCGGAACAGACCAAGGCACTTCTGAAATCGGACGAAAAACTCGCCGAAAGAATCATCGCGGAAATCCGCAAGAACCTCCCTGAAGCCATGGCTGCAAAGAACGCCGAGGCCGCCAGGAACGCCTCCTCCATGCCTGCCGACGAAGAGGCGCCGTTCGATGAATCGGCGCTTGATACACCCGTCGATCAGTTGTAATCCATAAAAATGAAAAATCTGGAGAAACCGCCACAACTGGTTTCTCCAGAGTCTTTTAAGACGGCAGATTTTCAACATCAAAAAACAAATATTCAAATTCCTATGCTGACTCTTGAAATTCTGAAGCAAGTCGTCTGTGGCAATTGGTTGATCGAACCATCCGATGCGGGACGCGGAATAACTGAAATCTGCGACGACAGCAGAAAACTCGCGCCAGGCGCATTGTTTTTGGCAATCGCCGGCGAATTGACCGATGGACATAAATATGTCGGTTCGGCCGTTTCGGCTGGCGCGGTGGCTGTGCTTTTGCAGAAGGCGCCGACAGAAGAGCAACTTGCGCAGATGCGTGCCGTCGGTTGCGCGTGCATTCAAGTGGAGGATTCTCTTCGCGCCTATCAGCAGCTGGCTCTTTGGCATAGAATGCAGTTCCCGCAGACGGACATTCTCGCTATCACTGGCAGTTGTGGAAAGACCAGCACGAAGGAGATGTGCGCTGCAATTCTGGAACAACGCTTCCCTAAAGGTGTGCTGAAGACAATCGGTTCTACAAACAACCATTTCGGAGTCCCTCGAAATCTGTACAGAATTGATGATTCCACGCGCGTCGCTGTCATAGAGATGGGAACAAACCATCCAGGCGAAATCGCAAATCTCGTGTCGCTGGCACCGCCGAAAGTCGGCGTCGTCTGCAATATCGGACATGCACATCTGGAGTTCTTCCATGACTTGCACGGTGTGGCACGCGAGAAATCTTCCATCTTCGGAGGTGTCGTGGAGGATGGCATCTGCGTCTATCCGGCAGATGCCGTCGGGGCGGATATTCTTCGAATGGCCGCTGGAACGCACCGCGTAATTTCATTTGGCGCAGGAGACGACGCGGACGTCCGATATGAGTATCTTGGATACAATGGAAACGGCGCGTTCTGCATCGCACTCAAATGGCGCGAAAGCGGCGAAGAACGGCGCGTCGTTTGGAGTCTCGGAGGCGCTCACATGGCCGCGAATGCCGCCTGCGCCGCCGCTGCCGCGAGCGCTTTCGGATGCACACCTGACGAAGTGGTAGCTGGCCTGCAGGGTTGCGTCCTGCCGGGCGCGCGCCTTGAAATCCGTGACGTCAATGGCGTCAAATGGGTGAACGACGCGTTCAATTCCAATCCGACAAGCGCGCATGCCGCAATCGACTGGTTCGCCGAAGTGGTCCCGCAGGGGTCGCCTGGCATGCTTGTTCTTGGCGACATGCTCGAATTGGGCGAAGGCGCTTTGGAGGAACACAAAAAACTTCTTGAATACGCTCGTGCAAAGTGTCCGGAGGCGCGTTTGCTTACAGTCGGAAAGTTAATGCGCGAGGCTTCGGCATCTATTGCAGACCATTCGATCGAGAATTTCAACGATGCGCAGGAGGTGGCTTTGGTGCTGGAGCAGGGACATGTGCCAGGCTCATGGATTCTCCTGAAGAGTTCGCACGGCATTGGCCTTGCGGCCGTTGCCGAAAAAATTCTCAATTCTCAATGCTCAATTCTCAATTAATGCAGAATGCAGAATGCAGAA
>JAKSPA010000257.1 GCA_024405235.1 Lentisphaeria bacterium | reverse complement strand
TGTCGTCTGCGGTTCCCGCCCAGTCTCCAAAGACGAAGACGACAAGGACGTCAAGGACAAGGCGAAGCTGAACATCCTCCGCCTCCTCAAGAAGACCTACGGCATAGAGGAAGAGGATTTTGCAAGCGCCGAACTGGAAGTCGTCCCTGCCGGCAAGGCACGCGAACTCGGCTTCGATCGTTCGATGATTCTTGGCTATGGACAGGACGACCGCATCTGCTCATACGCCGCCGCACGCGCAGTTCTAGACTACGATGCAATTCCTGAACGCACGATGGGCGCGCTTATCGTGGACAAAGAGGAAATCGGTTCCTACGGACGCACTGGCATGGATTCCACATTCCTTGCCGAACTTGTCGCCGCATGCGACAAGAGCTACAGCGATCTTACAGTCCGCCGCTGCCTTGAACACACGAAGATGCTCTCGGCCGATGTCGGAACCTGTGCGGATCCAGACTACAAGGGCGTGAATTCCGATGGCAACATGGGCCGCCTGAACTGCGGCATTCAAGTCAACAAGTACGATGGCGCACGCGGCAAGAGCGGTGCCTCGGACGCTAGCGCCGAATTCATGGCGGAGGTTCGCAAGGTGTTCAACGACAACGGCGTTGTCTGGCAGGCCTGCGAACTTGGCAAGCCTGGCATCGGCGGCGGCGGCACCATTGCGATGTACATGGCGCGCCTTGGCATTCAGGTCGTTGATTGCGGCGTTGGACTCATGTGCATGCACGCACCATGGGAAATCGCAGGCAAACTGGATGCCTACATGGCCTACAAGGGCTATATGGCGTTCATGGTTAAGGCTTAATAAAGACAAGGCCGCCTAAACAACTGTTTTTTATCCGCGGAGCAAAAAGGCTCCGCGGAACACAAAAAACTGGAAGCGCGGCGGCCGCAAATTGCATCGCGCGGAAAAGCGCTTTTTCGTCAAGGCATAACACACATTGAAACAAAATCAATGACCAGTACAGGAGAACAACCAAAGCATTCCAATGAACAAAGCGCGCCAATTGTTTCCAAAGAAGGAGACATTGAGCAATTCAAGGAACGCCTGCGCCAATCCTGCCTGGAGAGTCTGCAGCGTTCGCGAAAAGACACTTCATGGACTCTGCGCTTCTTCACCAAAGAGAACATCATCGGAACGCTGCTCTTCTTTCTTGTTCTGCTGTCAGGTGGTTTTTTCCGAATTCTAAGCATCCAGGGCAATACGATTGCCGAACGCCTGTGGACAATAGAATTCGCCATGTTCATAGTCGTTCTTGCGCTCTTTCTCACCTTCTTCATCGCCGTACTAAACGCGCCATGGAAGGTGCTCAGACAAGTGCCGCGGCTCCGTGAATTCTCGCTAATATCGCTGCTTATGGTTCTGGAATTCGCAACAGTCTGGGCTATCGACAGATGCGAATTCATATCGACGGCAAGTCCTGGAAACATCATAACCGTTATTCCACTCGCGCTCTTTCCCGCGCTGCTGATCAATCTTCTGGACGAACGAACCGCAATATGCACGGCCGGCCTTGAGGCAATTCTGCTTCCGCTGCAAATCAGCAATCTCGATTCGCAGTACAACTATCGTCTATTCTGCTTCGCGCTTATTATCGCCACGGCATCGGTTCCATGTTTCAGAAACATAAAAGTCAGAATCCATTACATCAGTTACGGACTGCTGATGGGCGTGTTCGTAGCACTTTGCGGAATTGCTTTGGAATGCACCTTCACGCATGATTTCATACTGGAAAAATTCATAAAGGACATCGCACTGCCTGGCGTCCTCCAAGGGGCGCTCACGGGACTTGCATGCATGCTTCTTCTGCCGCTTTTCGAAATGCTTTTCCACATGCCGACGCCCATGACTCTCGCTGAACTGACAGACGTCAATTCGCCGCTTCTGCAACGCCTGAGAAACGAGGCGCCTGGAACATATCAGCACTCGCTCGATGTCGCGGAACTGGCCACCAACGCCGCATCCATCATCGGCGCAGACGCGAAACTTGTCCACGTGATGGGACTCTATCACGACGTCGGAAAGTTGTTCGCACCACAATATTTCGCCGAAAACATGGCGCCTGGTACCAATCCGCTCATGAACAGCCTGCTGCCTGAAGAAAGCGCCAACATCATCTTCGAGCACACCACGCACGGCATGCAGCTTGCCTCGAAATACCACCTGTCCTATCTCATCACGCCCGCAATTTCACAACATCACGGAAACAGCCTCCTGACCCTTTTCTACCAGAAGGCATGCAAAGAGGCGGCCGAAAAAAAACTGCCAGCGCCTGCTGAAAGCAAATTCCGCTATCCGCACACGCCGACCTCCTCCAGAGAAGTCGCAATTCTAAGTCTGGCGGACAGCTGCGAAGCCGCCGTCCGCGCACTTCTCTCGACCAAGACGGATCTGAATCAACTCGCACAGAAACTTGTTGAAACCAGTGAATCTGCAGGCAAAAATGCCACAGCAAAATGCGCGGCACTGCTTGAAAGCACTCTGACGCAAAAGGACAAGGCGGCAATTGCCCGCTCAATAGACGAAAGAATCGCGTCGGTCTTCCAAAGCAGATTCACTGACCACCAACTGGACAATGTGGATATCACCACAAGAGAACTCTCACAAATCGCAGTCAGTTTCCGCGAAACGATTCTCTTCCACTTCCACACGCGTCCTGAATACAGAATAAAATAGAAATCCATAACATGCGACTGATCGTCACGAAAATGCCATCTCTGAAAGGCGTGAGAAATATCGCACGCTTCAACGAGGCACTCGAAGCGGTTCTGCCCGTCACAGGACTGGATCCTTCGACAGCAGGCGAAATCCAAATTGTCTTCGTCACCGTCCCC
>JAKSPA010000256.1 GCA_024405235.1 Lentisphaeria bacterium | reverse complement strand
GCGTCAGCCCGCAGGGTTCGCTTCGCTCGCCCTGCGGTTATCCTTAACTCGCCTGTTCCGCAGGCTCCAAAGGTGTCTTTTAAATTCAAGCTGCCATAAGTTCAATTTCGCATGCAATTCACTCATCCTGTGGAATCATGGGATGTCAGTGATACTTATTATACATAAAGGAGGAGTTGAATGGACGGAATGCTGATATCTGATTTGCCCGCCGACGAAAGGCCGCGAGAACGCTGCGTGCGTCTTGGCGCTGCGGCGCTCTCTGTGCCTGAGTTGCTTGCAATTCTCTTGCGCACGGGCGTGAAGGGAAGCAGCGCGATGACTGTGGCAACGCGGCTCTTTCAAAAATACCACGGCTCTTTGGAGCAGCTTGCCGCCGCACCAGTGGGAGAATTGCAGCAGTTCCAGGGCCTCGGAAAAGCAAAGGCCGCGACTCTGGAAGCGGTCTTCGAATTGGCGCGACGGCTGCGTCGGGAGGCGATTCCAGAGCAGGTGTCGGTCACTTCGCCTGAAATCGTCGCCGAATTTCTCCGTCTTCGCATCTTGCATCCTGAACAGGAAGAGTTCCATGTTCTTATGCTGAACACGAAAAATCAAGTGATAAACGATGAATGCGTGACTGTTGGACTCACGGACCGCTCGCTTGTTCATGCACGGGAGGTTTTCAGAAATGCCATTCGCTCTGGCTGCACGCGCGTGATCATTGCGCATAACCATCCGTCAGGAGATCCAAGACCTTCCAGAGAGGACAAGGCAATTACGGATACGCTGGTTGCCGCAGGAAAACTTCTTGACATACAGGTTCTGGATCACATCGTCATCGGACGAAAGGAAGCAGATCCGACAGGATACGGATTCTTCAGTTTCGGAAGAGCGAAAATGATCGAGAAATAACCATGGGAAGTCTTATCCATGCCCCTATATCTTGTGGTTGAAACGGAAGAAAATCACAAGATATAGGGCATTTTATAACTTTTTTACAATTTTTTTTGTTTGCATTATCATATTCATGTGCAGATATATATGAATATTTGTCATATTGACTTATGAAAAATAATGCAAACCACTAGATATTGTGGTCGCAGAAATAATTTTTGGCATATATAGTATGCAACGTTCCCAAAAAGGACACAGTTTTTAGGTTGTGGAGCGAATTGCATTCGGGCGCAAGGGATTCAGAAGCGCCGTTTGCGGTCATGTTCCATTTTCTCTTCAAGAATGCATTATTAGAACAGGAAAAACACTCCAATGTCTACTACCGATTCCCAAACGAGTCCCTTCAAGAGTTTCCGCAAGCGTGACGGCATGCTGGTTCCCTTCATCGAGAAGAAGATCGCAACCGCCATCTACAAGGCAGGACAGGCTGCTGCAAGCCAGGAGGGACGCCCGTTCACGGAAGAGGAGGCAGAGAAGATCGCGGCCGACGTTGTCGCTCAGTTGAACAATCCACTGTGCGAATACTATGTACAGGCCGACGAGAAGGGCAATCGCGTGCCAGCCATTGAAGACGTCCAGGACGTTGTTGAAATCACGCTTTCCGAGCATCGTCTTCCCGCGACGGTCGCCGCGTACAAGCGCTACCGCAAGAGCCGCGAGCGCGCCCGTGAGGCGATTCGCGTAAGCGACAAGGACCGTGTCAAGGGCGGGAAGGGCGATCTGACCGACCAGAGCCTCCTGCTTGTCCAGTCCATGGGCGATGCGTCATTGGGACCATGGGATCGTACCAAGATCGTCAGAAAGCTGACTGAAAAGCTTAACATGGACATCGAGGAGGCCATCGCGGTCGCCAAAGAGGTCGAGAACGAAATCATCGCTGGCAACATGGGTCGCGTCAACACCCTGCTGATTCGCGAGATGGTAAACAACGTCCTTGAATCCCACGGATACACTGGCCGTCTGCGCGACCTTTCCATGTATGCGGTGCCACGCGAATTCGTCGAGAATCTGATGAATTCCAAGAGCAACGAGAACAGCAACATCGTCAACAACAATCCGGAGGCGGTCAATCTTTCCATCGCCGAACTGGTGCTCAAGCAGTGGGGCCTCGATGCGATTTTCAGCCCAGAGGTGAAGGCGGCGCACGACACTGGCGCAATCCATCTGCACGATCTTGGCTATCCGCATCGTGTCTATTGCTCAAGCCATTCCATCGAATACATCAAGAAGTACGGCCTCTGCGGTCTCACCAATCTGAACACCGAGTCCGATCCTGCGCGCAGCGCCAGCGTCCTCACTGGCCATCTGAATACCTATCTTGCTTCAATGCAGGCCAATTATGCAGGCGCTCTCGGTATTGCGTATATCAACATTTTCTATGCGCCGTATCTCGTTGGAATGGATGACAAGCAGCTCAAGCAGGTTGCGCAGGAACTCATCTTCAACGGTTCGCAGAACGCATTCTCTCGCGGCGGTCAGACACTCTTCCTGGACTTCAACATCCACACTGGCGTGCCAAAATACATGAAGAGCGTGCCTGTCATCGGTCCTGGCGGCACCTATCAACTTGCGGACGCAAACGGCGTCATCCATCCGCTTGTCGAGCGCCTGCAGGAGACGACCGATGCAAATGGCAACCGCCTCATGAACCTCTATTTCAAGGAAGCAAATGGCGAAGAGCGCCTCGTTCTGCGCGAAACATACAGCGAGAAGACAGGCCTGTCCACTGACGACGCCGTCACGGCGGAATTGACGAAGCGCGGCGAGCACATCGTCTGCTACGGCGAATACGAGGCCGAAGCGCGCCGTTTCACCAGCGCTCTTCTGAAGGTCTGGGGCGAAGGCGACCGCAACGGCCGCAGCTTCGAGTTCCCGAAGTGCGATTTCCACGTCTCCGCAGAGACT
>JAKSPA010000255.1 GCA_024405235.1 Lentisphaeria bacterium | reverse complement strand
CGGATGTGCGAATGTTCCGGGCGCGCGGCGCAAATTGTGGGTGCCGCGGAGAATGTGGTATAATGTGCGGCGAAGGTAGGGGGCAAAACATGTGTATGCTTGATAAGATACATCCAAGGCGTGATGAGATTCGTGCCCTTGCGAAGTGGAACCAGCAGTGCGTGGTTGTCAACGTTGGCAGGCCACTCAACGTTGTCTTTTGTGGAGAGCCTGTCGCAGATGATTTCGCCGTTGACGCCAAGCATCCACCACCAGTCGGCGCCGCATCCAAGAATCATATATCCGTCTTCGTCGGCCTCGATGGTCTGTGCGAACATGGCTGGAGCTCTCTCGATTGGTTTGGAGAAAGTGTAGGACCACTTTTCGTCGGTGGAGAGTTGCTGGGACGCGGCACCAAGGAAGTCGTCAGGGATGGCTGTCAACTGGCAGAAGGCCTTATAGTCTTCCGTGGTAGCGGATTGCGGAAGGAAGACGGTCCATTCATGGGAGAGAGCGACAGGAAGGATTCTGACATTTTCGACTTCGCCGAGCTGTTTCTCCCATTTGCTGATTTTCTCCTGAAGAGCAGCCGCTTTCTGGATCAGCTCTGGATACAGGGCCTTGGCCTCTTCTTCCGTAGTATAGAGTTTGGTGGCATTGTCATTAAGTCCTGAAGTGCGATAGAGCATCCCCTGACGAGTGCGGCGCCCGTCAAGACCGATGTAGCCACCTAATTCGCGCACGTTTGGCACACCGTAGATACGAAGCAGGCGCGGCGCCCGCGCTTCGGTTGAGAAGGTTGCAACGGGAGTCACATCGTCGCCGATGCGGACCATCCAGTAGTAGGCTGTGGCGACCTTCAGATTGTTGAGTTCCAACTGGTAGCGGAAGCTGCCGTCATCAGTCTTCCTGGCACGATTGGCCGGCACGGCGATGGCAACTGCGTTGCTCAGATCGGCATTCTCCGAAATGAACAGTTCGGCCTCCTTCGCAGCCGCCATCTTCGCGGGCCAGACAAGATGCACGACGAGAGGATTGCTTCGTGCCTTGGTCAGTTCCGTTCGGAAGGCCGTGTCTGCATACAATTCAATGCGCTTTTCACGCGGCATGAGGTCCAGATAGGCCTTGTGCCTTTCGGAAAGCAGCGGCACCACGGCGCCGTCGGCAGGAGCGACAGTGGCGATGGCGTCATTCACAGTGCCGATGGAGACGTTTTCCACGGCCTTGTGTGAAGGAGCGTTTGGATAGAAGAGATAAAGCGGCGCCTCTGCCGCATAAAGGCACGCGCATAGGAAAAGAAGAAGAACGTTTCTCATAATGAAATCTTATTGTCGATGTTATGGATTTTTGTATGAAATTGTTTTCAGAAACTCGCGATTTGCGCAACCATGGAATCAATGCCCGCCTGCTGAAATGCGTTCTTTCGGAACGCCTTTGCTTTGTAACGTCAAAACGCTAAATAATATTGTATGGTGGAGTAAAAGAATTGGCTCATTATTTGACTTTCGGAATCTTCCCTTGATTTCGGAACGTCAACGCTCTTTTGGGCCGATTTCGCAAGCTCGCAATGCGATGATCGGAAAGACGGCGAAAACGCCTTTTTGCAAAAAAAGGGCCAAAAGAGGCCCAAATTCGGGCCATTTTTGCTTTAAGGTATATATATCCGCAAAAGGGGGAGGAAGCGCGTCTAGGGCCTCCCAGGCCCCTTTTCGTCGATTATGGCATTTTCAGAAGGCCATTTTTGGCTTCTGCGGACGTGAATTTGGGCGAAAAGAGCTGAACGACAGCGGAAGCCGCAAAAAGCGACGTCAGCTACTTTCCTACAAACGGCAGAATCGCAAGAACGACGGCGGAAAGAACACACACCGCGAGAATGGCATAGCGGAGCGCCTTTGAACTCTGTTCGGCGCATTTGACGAGAATGTCTCTGAACCACCACGGCCATGCAAGGCATGCGGTGGCAACAAGTCCCCACGCGAGCGCCACGACGGCATAGAGCGGTCTGCAGGCGCAATGGTATGCGAACGCATGCTGTATGGCGTAGTTGGCAAGCAGAATGACCACGCCGCTCAGCGCGCGCGCCATGAGAAAGTCAAGCGTGAACCATGCTGCGATGGCCGTGCACGGCACAAGCGCCCAGAACAGTCCCGCCCATCGCGTGCCTGGCAGAATCGCTGCGCCTTCGTACGCGCAAACGGCCAGAACCGCCGTGCCTATGATAATGCCAGGCCAGCGCAGACGCGGCACTTTCGTGGCCCATGCAGGATGCGTCGGCATGAAAAACGCAACCATTCCGCCGAACATCAGGATGATGAGCGCAAGCAGAATGGATAGTGCCCGATAGAGAACCATCAGAGAATCTCCTTTAGTGAAATAGGCGTCTCAAAGCAGACGATGCGCGAATTGGCGCGCGCGGACTGCCGCTGCGCTTCCGTATTGTATCCCCAAGTGGCGAAGCCAAGCACGACGTCATTCAATGCGGGAATGGCGGCGACGCGCTCAAGAGTCTCCAGACGGTCTTCCACGAATGCAAGCGGACCGTTCTGCAGCAACTCCGCAAGCGTGGTCTCCTTGTTGCGAATCTGTTCAAGGCCAAAGATCTCCTCTTCAGGAAAATCAATGCCTGCACGCTCCATGAGACGTTTGACGAAACGCCTCTCTTTCGTGGTCAGAATAATAACGCGGGCGTCTTTACGAAGAGCCTTCAGAGCTTCTGATGCGCCTTCGTAGAAGCCATTTCTATCAAGCCATGATTCAGGATCCTCCTTCAGCCAGCGGTCGCGTTCGCCGCCGAAGATCTTCTTGAGTTCAGGAATCGTTTTGCCGACATCGGAGAGAATCTGCTGCAACGACGACGAAAAATCCACCGTGACCTTTCTGATATCA
>JAKSPA010000254.1 GCA_024405235.1 Lentisphaeria bacterium | reverse complement strand
TCCGATGCAACAATCGGCAAGATCATCGCCGAAGCAATGGAGAAGGTCGGCAAGGACGGCACCATCACCGTTGAAGAAGCCAAGACCATCACCACCAGCTGCGACGCCGTCGAAGGCATGCAGTTCGACAAGGGTTATCTCTCTCCCTACTTCGTGACCAATCCCGATGCAATGACCTGCGAGCTGTCCGATGCTCTGGTTCTCATCCACGAGAAGAAGATCTCCAGCCTGCAGGATATGCTCCCGCTGCTGCAGATGGTTGCAAAGAGCGGCCGTCCGCTGCTCATCATCGCCGAAGATGTCGATGGTGAAGCGCTGGCCACACTGGTCGTCAACAAGCTGCGCGGTTCTCTCCAGATCTGCGCTGTCAAGGCTCCTGGTTTCGGCGATCGCCGCAAGGCCATGCTGCAGGATATCGCAATCCTGACTGGCGGCAAGTGCATCACCGAGGACCTCGGCATCAAGCTCGAGAACGTCAAGATGGAAGATCTTGGTTCCGCCAAGAAGATCACCGTCGACAAGGACAACACCACCATCGTCGAAGGCGCTGGCAAGTCCTCTGACATCGCAGCCCGCGTTTCGCAGATCCGTCACGAGATCGAGAAGTCCACGAGCGACTACGACAAGGAGAAGCTCCGCGAGCGTCTGGCAAAGCTGGCTGGCGGCGTTGCTGTCATCAAGGTCGGTGCTGCAACCGAGGCCGAGATGAAAGAGAAGAAGTTCCGCGTCGAGGACGCTCTGAACGCCACTCGCGCTGCAGTCGAAGAGGGTATCGTTCCTGGCGGCGGTGTCGCACTGATCCGTGCTGGAGTCAATGCTCTGAAGAAGCTGAAGCTTGAAGGCGACGAAGCGACAGGCGCCGATATCGTTCGCCGCGCCATTGAAGAGCCCCTGCGCCAGATTGCCACCAACGCTGGCATCGAGGGTTCTATCGTTGTCATGAAGGTCAAGGAAGGCAAGGGCACCGAAGGTTACGATGCTGCCAACAACGAATACGTTGACATGCTGAAGGCTGGCATCATCGACCCGAAGAAGGTCACCCGCTGCGCTCTCCAGAATGCTTCCTCCGTGGCAGGTCTGCTCCTGACCACCGAGTGCATGATCACTGACATTCCCGAGAAGAAAGCTGAGGCACCTGCAGGTGCTCCCGGCATGGGCGGCATGGGCGGCATGATGTAATAGTCATATAGCTCAATAGAAGCAGAAAAGGCGTCTGGCGGTTTTTCCGTCAGGCGCCTTTTTTGATTCCACTAGGCAAGTTGCGCTGAACACAAGACGCCTGCCAAAGGGCGGTATGTCAGTCAGTGTCGCTGAACTTGCTCGGCTGGAAATACGTGTGTGAATAATGCCCCATAGGGAGAAAAATTGATCCCCCCAGGGGTGGGTTTCTTTGTCGTTTGGGCGAGGCTATATCTTTGCGATTTGGTCCGCGACAGTGAAGAGGCAGCGTGGCAGATGGAAGAAGGTCTTCCACTTGCCGCCTTTGAGGGTATGCGTTGGTTCGCCTCTGCGGTTGAGATAGGCGTACCATTCTGGATCTTCAGGATCGCGGAAATGATCCCATGTCCACTTGTCTATTTCTTCGAACTTGTCGAGGAACCACTGCTCTTTTGTGAGTCGGTAGGCAAATATGCAAGCTATGAGTGCTTCGCAGTGCGGCCACCAGAGTTTCATGTCCCATTGGAGTTCCAGATGTGGTTTTCTTAAGGCGTCCATGAAATAGTAGATACCGCCGAATTCGCGATCGGTTCCGAATTCGAAGATGCCTTTGATGATGTCTGCCGCTTTTGCGATTAGTTCTTTGTCTCCAGTCTGTTCTGCATGCTGAAGCATGAACCACATGGATTCCAGTCCATGTCCCGGATTCACCATTCGTCCTTCGCAGGAATTCAGATCGAATGCGGGGCCTTCTGGATTGATGTTCTCGAAGAGAATGCGCATTTCAGGATTCCAGAAGCGTCCTACGACTGCTTCTACGGCATCCTGCGCTGACGAATCAAACTCGTTGCTGCCAAGGCAAGTACGCATTTCGTATGCGAGATTGGCAAGCATCATGAACTGCCCGTGCGAGAGGCGCTTCGCCTTGCCCGACATGCCTTTTTCCCAACGGCCCTTGGGATTGTCCATGCGCGAGACGTAGGAACGCATGGCCGAATTCGCTTCATCGCGGTATTTTTCTTCGCCAGTCGCCTTGAAGAGCGCTGCGGCGCCCATTGCCGCGAAGCAGTCGGAGAAGATGTTGTATGGCGCAACGGACGGCACGCCCTGGCGGTTCAGCGCGAAGTAGTATGTGCCGTCCGGCGACTTGCCATGCGCATAGAGGAAGTCGTAGCCTTTCTTCGCTATGTCGATCCACTCTTTCTTGCCGCCGTTCGCCACTGCGAATTTCGCGAACATATATACGATGCGCCATTGCATCCACATGTATTTTTCGGTGTCGTAGACGCTGCCGTCGCGATCAAGCGAAGTGAAGTAGCCGCCGTATTCCTTATCGATGCAGTGTTCTTCCCAGAAGGGAATGACCTTTTCGTAGAGTTCCTGCTCGTAGCGTTTTTTGACAGTATTGAGATCCATTGTCGTTTTAGCTCCTGATTTAGCCGTAGATTTCGTCGATTAGTTTCGTGTCTTTGCCGATCATCTCCAGATAGCGCGCAAGCAGACGTCTTGCGGAGCCCCATTCCGTATTGGGACTCATGCAGCTGAAGAATTCGTAGGTGATGATTCTCTTGACCAGCGGCGCTGCTTCGGTCAGTTTCATGTATAGCGAACGATAGTCGCCTTGGCGGAATACGCCTGGCGCCTCGCCATGGCCAGGGAAGGGGCGTTGGAAGGATTCCACATTGCTCCAGAGTTCGATGCCGAAGCGGTAGAAGAGCTTG
>JAKSPA010000253.1 GCA_024405235.1 Lentisphaeria bacterium | reverse complement strand
AATTGAGAATTGAGAATTGAGAATTGAGCATTGAGAATTGAGCATTGAGAATTGAGAATTGGATCATAGAAGTCCTGCTGCGGAGAAATCCCATGGGATGAATCCGAATAAGAGCAGCGGCGAATTTTTCTTCAGACGGAAATCGCGTTTCGCGGCATTGACGAAGCCTGCTTTGCCGCAGATGGAATGTCGATCATATCCATTTTTCTGCCAATCGGCCATGGCACAGGAGAGTTTTCCGCCGTCAAGAAGTGCAAAGCTTTTCTGTTCCGCCGTCGATTCGAAGAAATTGCAATCGCAGCAGAGTATTCTGTCGTCGTAGAGCGCTTTCGCGTCCAATCGGTAGAAAGGCTGTCCTGCTGTTACGATGACATTGCCCAAGAGAGTCACGCCATGCGTGTAGCGCGGCTTGCCAGGGCCTTCAAGTCCATTCGTATTCGTATTCGTGTAGGCAACGCCAGCGTCCTTGCAGAAAGCGAAGATGTTTCCACGGACAATGTTTTCGCGGCCGTAATGTTGATGGAATCCTTCGCAGGAGCAGTCGTATGCCAGATTGTTTTCCAGAACGATATGCGAAGAACCTTCGTCCGTATACAATCCCCAGCCGCCGTAGTAATGGCTTTGGATATTGAAAATCACATTATTGTAAACATGTGTTCCAGGCTGTACGCCGAGCAGATAGATTCCGCCCATGTCGCTCAGGATGCCTTTGCCGATATCATGGATGCGGTTCCATCCGATGCGGTTCTCGCATGTCGGCGTGGGAAAGAATCCCCAAGTCCATCCGCACGAAATGCCTGAATAGTACAAATCATGTATGTCGTTGTGCTCTACAAGGCAATGATGGACGAATGTCAGAAAGACGCCCATTCCAGAAAGATGTATCTTGCCGAGATGGTGCAGATGGTTGTTGACTATCTCAAGATTCGATACGTCGCCATCGTCTTTTCGCTTCCGCAGCACCGGCGGCAGTCCGCCTGCGAAGATTCCGCCGCCGCCCATCTCGTTGAAAAGGCAGTTGCGGACGGCGATCTTATGGCAATCCTGTGCCATGCAGACGGCATACCATCCGCACGCGGTGACTTTGCATCTGTCTATTGTGCAGTCGCTTGCATGATCCATCATTATGATTCCAGGCAGGTGCTGGCTGCCCTGGCCCGATTGCAGGAATTTCAATTTGCGGCCAGCCGTCATTTCCTTGAATTCCTGCTTCGACATTGTTCCGTTCTGGATGGGCCTGAAGCCATTGTCGCGCAAATCGAAATTCGGTTGATTCACAGGAAGATACGCACCACCATACTTAAGCTCCAGATGACGGAGTGCGATATTTTTGGCGCCTGAATCAATTCGTATCATCGCGCCCAATAGCGGCAGATACCATTCACTTTCCGTTTCTTCTGGAATACGGTAGATCGCGTGTTCCTTGCGGTCGAAATAGAACTCGCCTGGTTCCGTAAGCGCTTCACGAACATTGAAACAACGATATTCCGTGTTGGTCGAAAGCGCGGGACGCATCAGACCGCTTCGCAGAATGACACGGTCTGATGTTGCATCGTAGGAGTCCACGCGCAGATTCTCTTCGTGCCACAGGTGGCACATTTGAATCAGAATATTCTTCAAATCGTGCCATTGCGGATTGAAATCGCCTCTATTGACAGGAAAGGACCCTTCCTGCTCTGGAGATGTCATCGGAGTCCATTGTTCATCGCCTATTTTCGGAATGGACAAAAAGCCCTTCTTCGGCCAGACTGCTGGACGTCGTATGGTGTCTCCGACGCACATAAACGGAATCTCGTCAACGTCTTCCGGCACGCTCGCCTTCTGGACAGCGCGGGCGTTCAGCGTCGCTGCCTGCCACTTGTCCAAACGAATGCCACCGTAAAGGACAGGCGCCTCCTTGCCTTCTTCTCCGTGAATGACCACTGGAAAATCGCCGTAGAAGTGCAACGGTTTTTCCAGAAGCCATTTTCCTGCGCCAATCACGATTTCAGATTCGCCGTCGAGTCTGCCGGCGGAATGCAACCGTGCGAGACGGTCGTATGCGTCCTGAATCTTTTGTCCGGAATGTGTATTTGTCTTGGCAAGCGAAATTTTCATCGTGTGGAGAGTTGGAGGCGATGACAATCGTGGTTTTTTGCTAGGCGCGAACGAGTTGTGCGCGCTGTCCAATTTGCTGTCGGCTTTGACGTTTTTCGACAAAGCCGACGATGGTGTTCTATTTGAGCGACGTCATCAGTATTCCGCATCATAGACGATGCCCTCGCCTGTGATGTGCAAGTATCCAGTGGAAGTCAGATTGATCTTTCCCGCGAGCTTGACCTCTGCAATGTCGCCATTGATCTGAACATCGACGCTCTGCGTGGTCGTAGAGAACATATCCTGCCACTCGCAGGTCAGATCCGTGCCTTCCGAGACATAGATCTTCGGATTCTTTCCCGTGAAGCGGATGGCGGGAGAAACCAGTGTGACATCGTTTTCCAGCTTGCGCCCGAAGAACTTGCGTCGCGGCACCTGCGCCTTGTAGAGCTTGTTCTCAGCGACGTCGCCCTCTCTGATCTTGCCGTTGTGGTCGGTATTGGAGGCGCTGTAGTACAGCGTCACGGTGCCATCGGCCTCCAGAACGATGTCGTTGATGCAGACGGCAGTGACGTAGTCTTCGTCAAAGAGCGCCCTGCGCGTCGTGCGGTTCCAGTGGCGATGGTCGCGGCTCCACACGGGCTCCATCAGCAGACGCTGGTTCTGCGTGTTGAAATTGCCGAAGATACCGATCGTGTAGGGTTCCAAAGGCAGTATGGACAGATAGTAGCACTGCGTCGCTGGAGAAGCCTCTGCGTCTGGCCTTAGGACGATTTCGGGCTCGGAGAGCGTCAGGCCATCGGGACT
>JAKSPA010000252.1 GCA_024405235.1 Lentisphaeria bacterium | reverse complement strand
TGGCAAATATCTGGCGGAAATTGGTTCGCAGTCTCTTATAGACAATTCCGAATGGACATGGTTTTCCGTTGAGTTCTTTCCTGAACAGTGGCCTGCGGGATCGGATCACGTACGCATTCTGCTGTTGCCTGCCAACGGTGAAGCCAATGCGCTTGGCACTGCGTGGTTCCGTGAAATACAATATGGAAAACTGGAAGCGCGTCCGCCGATTCCTGGCGTTAGCAATACGAAGGAATTCGTCTTCAAGCGGAACCGCGTGAATCTCTACGGCAAGGACTTGAATTCATTCCCATACGAGAATGCTCCTGCTGACTGCCGTCTTGAAATCTTCCGCAAGGAGCCTGCCTATGCGCAGACCATGCCATTGCTGACCAATCAGGAACTTGGCGACAGCATTCAAGTAGCCGTGTGGATCGAGCGCGAAGAAGTCTATGGCGCTTTCCAGACGCTGCCGTTGACGAAGATTACGCGCGGCTACCAAGTCGATTTGTCGAAGACGGGCGCCTGGCGCAAGCTGGCGGTTGTTTTCGTTGGCCAGGAGGAGGTCACTCTTGACGATCTGGTGATTTCGCGTCCAGAGATGGCGGAAGAGAATTGGAAGGCCTGGTGGATTTGGTTCACGCGCGACCGCGTGGAATCCATCACTGTTTTCCTGCGCAAGAGCATTCATCTGGATGCCGCGCCAGTCCGTGCAATGCTTCAGTATCGTTACGATGACGGCGGCGAGGCCTACATCAACGGCAAGAAGGCAGGCACCGACGTCACATCGCTCTTCCAGGCAGGCGAAAATGTGATTTCGTGCTACGTGACGCAGGGACGCTATGCGGCAGGATTCCTTGCGGAAATCGATTTGGAATTCGCCGATGGTTCAGCTCAGAAGATCGTGACCGACAAGACATGGCGCTTTTTCCCCTCCGATGCGGAAATTCGCGCGCAATCGCAGGGCGGTCCGCTCGTTAATCCGCCCGAAGGGTGGAAACTGCCTGGTTTCGACGACGGTTCATGGCGAACCTGCGTGGAACTCTTCCGTCCTCCAATGGGCGATTGGGGGCCAATCACTTACCAGCCATACGCGAAACGCATTCCCATGAACATCTTGAATGATCCGCGTCCAGAGACTATTCAGGCTGGTCAGCAATACACTCGCACACTTTCGGTCAGCTCCAAAGTCCCATGCGAATTGCCGACTCCTGTCACGATGTGTCTGCTGCGGGACGGTGTGGCGTTCCAGAGTTGGGAGGCGGGAATCATTCCGCAGGGAGCATCTGAGGCCACCATGTCCTTCTCCTTCGCACTGACGCAGTTCATCCAGCCTGGCGAATATCAGCTGAAACTCGTGATTCCGAATTACGACGCCGTCGATGCGGAAGGGAAAGACATCAACGTCTGCAATGTCACCATTGTGAACGACCGCAAGGCCGAGACGCTTGATGCACGTGTCAAACGCAACGAATTCGGCGTGCCGACGCTGACGATCGACGGCAATCCATACACGAGCATCTTCTCCGCTCGCCTGAAGACGGACCACGAACAGCATGCTGCCATGTTTGCCAAGACGAGCCTCCATCTCTATCACGTCTATCTGATTCCAAACTGGCCCAGGCCCGATACGCCGAGCTATCTGCAGATGGACGCACTCGCCGAGAGTTTCCTGCAGGGCGATCCAGAGGCCAAGATGGTCGTCAAGATCGAATTGCGCGACGGCACGCCACGATGGTTCCTTCAGCTCCATCCGGAAGAAGGCGCCGAATTGGACAGCGGCCGCAAAAACGGCCATGTCTCTCTGGCCAGCATGCGCTGGAGAGCGCTCGTTGACGATTTTTTGCGCGGCCTGATAAAACACGTCGCTGAGTCTCCATACGCCGACCATATCATCGGCTACATGGTCTGCGAAGGCGAAGAGGGCCAGTGGATGCACTACTGGGGCGGCGACAACCCGCAGGACGCTGGCGTCATGACCGATTACAGCAAGCCGATGCAGGATTACTTCCGCAATTGGCTTGCACGCGAATACGGCACCGACGAAGCGCTTCAGAAGGCATGGAACGATTCTAACGTCACTCTGGCGACAGCACAGATTCCAACGCGCGAAGAGCGCATCGCGGCCAAGATGAGCCTGCGTCTCCTGCCGCGCGACCGCAGGGCAGCCGATTTCGGATGGGCGCTCGCCGATGTGGTCTCGGAGGGTATCGACCACTACGCGAAGGTCATCAAGGAGGCTTCAGGCGGAAAGGCGCTTACAGGCGCGCTCTATGGACATCTGATGGATCTTGGTGGCACCTTCCTCGGCGAACAGACAGGCTATGCGAGACAGCGTCTGGCGGTCAATACGCCTTACGTCGACTACTATCTCGGTCCAATCTCATACAGTCACCGCTTCCGTGACGTCGGCTATCCAGGCGGCTATGACATGCCGTCGCCCGGCACGTTGGAACTCCACGACAAGATCTGGATCAACGAAAACGATCTTCGCACGCACCTGCAGTTCCCTGCGGAATATGCCTATTCCGTCCGCACGCCAAGAGACACGACGATGATTCTGGCACGCGAATTCGCACGCGCGCTCTGTCTGCGTTCAGGCTATTACCTCTACGCATTGGGCGAAAGCGGACTCAATTGGTACGATGATGCCGAAACGCTGAAGACCATCGCCGAGCTGCGCGAGTTGGGCGAGGAGACAATCACCGCGAACCGCGGCAGCGTCAGCCAGATCGCGACATTCTTCGACGACGAGGCGCAGTGCCGTCTGGCGCAGATCGGATGCGGTGCGGATGTAGGCATACTTGTCGTTGGTCAGCTTTCTTCTCCCGCTAACCCTACCGCAAACATGATCTGGGTAAAGACGGAAACAGCGGTGAGCGGCTGGAAGGTATCGTCAAAGCAGCCCACGCAGG
>JAKSPA010000251.1 GCA_024405235.1 Lentisphaeria bacterium | reverse complement strand
CATGATGAGTTCTCAAAAAAAGATTTATTGAGGAACATTCAATTTTGCGAAATATAAATCGTTTTTTGCATTTGTCTTGAAGGACAAAAAGGACAGAAAGGACTCGCATGGTTCATAATGCTTAAGTCGTCTGCGGAAGCCCCCAAAAGCATGTTGAAAAAGCTAAAAGGGCCATAACTGTCGTTTTAAGCCACGGCACGCGTGTGGAAGGCCTTTTGCGTATATATATCCATAAAAGGCAAAAGGCATCGAAATTGGCCATTTCTGTGCGTTTTTGCAAAAATGGCATTGAAAACAACGATGTGAAGCATTTCATGAGACGGCTGTGATTTGGAATACTTTTGCGGAACGCGCCATCCGTCAATTATTATAGTACATATGTTACTGTGGCATTCTGGAAGACGGTTTCGGCCGTTGCAACATGACGAAAAAAAAGATGAAAGACATTAGAATCGGAATAATCGGCTTCGGTTTCATTGGAAAGGTCCATGCGTACGGCTATCGCGAGATACCACATTTCTACGATCCGCTGCCATTTAGAAATGTCATTGCGAAGGTCTGCACTGCGCATGACGCTACGGCGCGTCATGCTGCGGAACAACTTGGCGGGCAGGTGGTTCCCGTGACGGATTATCGCGAAATCACGGAAGATCCAAATATCGACGTCGTGGATGTCAGTTCTCCGAACGCGGCGCATCTGGAGGCCGTTCTTTCCGCAATTTCCAACGGAAAGCATATTTTCTGCGAAAAGCCGCTCACGAAGAATCTGGACGAAGCGTTGAAAATCAAAAGCGCCTTGCGCGGTTACGGTGCCATTTCGCAGATGACGCTCATCTATAGATTCTTCCCATGTGTCCTGAGGGCAAAACAGCTTATCGAGGAGGGACGGATCGGCGACATTCTTGAGTTCCACGCCAGTTTTCTACATTCTGGAAGCGTGGATCCGAATGCGCCGTTCACTTTCAAACTGGCGGATGGCGTCGTTGCGGATCTTGGAAGCCATGTTCTGGATCTGCTCCAGTTCCTTGCAGGAAAGATAGCTGTGGTTCAGGCGCGGACTCGCATAGCGTTCCCAAAACGCCCTGTCGCACGCGGTTCGTCTGAGATGACGGATGTCACTGGAGAGGACGGCATGTATTGCCTTGCCACGCTTGAAAATGGCGCCGTCGGAACTGTCGTGGCCTCCAAGATCGCGACGGGAAGCGAGGACGAAGTGACGCTTGAAATTCGTGGAACGCGTGGCGCGATCCGTCTTGCGCCAATGAATCTTCAGCAGCTTTTCTACTACGATCAGACGGCTGTCGCTTCTCCAATAGGCGGCTTGCGCGGGTGGACGGCGATCGATTGCGGACAGCGCTACGACAAGCCAGCGGGTTTCCCGACGCCGAAGGCTGTTCTCGGCTGGCTGCGCGGTCATGTACATTGCCTCTATAACTTTCTGGATGGTGTCTATCGCAACGCTCCGGTTCATCCAGACCTCGCGGACGGCGTCGAACTGCAGAGATTGATGGCGGCGGTCATGGATTCTGCCGCAAACGGCGGCGTCGCGAAGGAAATCCTCTGAACGCCGCATGCTCTCTGTTTGACGGTGTGCGCCGCTGTTTGAGACGATCATAGGTCAAAGGGGAATATCAAACATTGAAAAAATATGGAAAAAAAACGAAAAAACTCAAAAAAATTTTAGGAATTGCTATACAGAAGTCGCAAATGTGCTTAAAATATGTTCAATGTAGATTTCAAGCAAGAAAAGGAGGATCAGTTTAGATGGGCAAGCCCTATTTTTCCAGAATATTGTTGAAGATAAGCGGCGAGGCTTTGGGCGGTGAACATGGCGGATTGGAGCCAAGCTCGATAGCGCAGTCGGCGCAGTTGATTCTAGAGGCGGTTCGTGCAGGTGCTCAGACTGCCGTGATCATCGGTGCAGGCAATCTTTTCCGTGGTTTGGCAGGCAGCAAGCAGGGTATGGATCGCGTCGGAGCGGACTATATGGGCATGCTTGCCACATGCATGAACGCGCTTGCCATGAGAGACGCGCTGAAGAGCGCTGGACAGGCAGCAGAGATTCAGTCTGCGCTGCCGATTGCGGGCGTGCTTCCGCCATTCGACTATCGCGAGGCGGACAGGATGCTTTCGGAAGGAAAGGTCGTTCTTTTTGCAGCAGGCACAGGACATCCGTTCTTCTCGACCGATACGACCGCCGCGCTCCGCGCACTTGAAATTCGTGCCGAGGCGGTTTTCAAGGCCACGAAAGTCGACGGCATCTATACCGCCGATCCCGTCACGCATCCAGAAGCGACAAGATACGAGAAGCTTTCCTATGACGAAGCGCTTGCACAACATCTTAAGGTGATGGATTCCAACGCTTTCGCTCTTTGCCAGGACAATGGTCTTCCGACGGTTGTCTTCAAGGCGGCGACGCCTGGCGTGCTGACGGAAATCCTTTCCGGCGATTTCAGGCACGGAACGCTTGTCACCGCCAAATGAATTTTGTTTCGATAAAGATAGCAATACCACACAAAAACAGGAGAAAAAAGTATGGCAACTGCCGCAGAAATCAAAGACAATGCCACATTGGCTATGGAAAATACTGTCGATGCTCTGAAGAAGCGCTTCGATTCAGTGCGTACAGGCAAGGCATCCCCTGCATTGGTTGAGGGAATCATGGTGGAATACTATGGCGGTCAGACACGCCTTAAGGATATGGCGGCCATCAGCGCACCGGAACCGCGCCTGCTGAAGATCCAGCCGTGGGACATCACTGCCGTCAACGCCATCCAGAAGGCCATTCAGGCAAGCGGCATCGGCATCACGCCAGTTACCGACGGCAAGGTGATTCGTCTGCCTATTCCTGAACTTTCCGAAGAGCGCCGCAACGAGATGACAAAGCAGGTGAAGAAATTCGCGGAAGAGGCGC
>JAKSPA010000250.1 GCA_024405235.1 Lentisphaeria bacterium | reverse complement strand
GCATGTCTATGCAGTGACTGATCGCCAATGGCTGGCGGGACGGACGCTTGAATCGCAGGTTCGGCAGGTGCTTGAAGGCGGCGCGACAATCGTCCAGTTGCGCGAGAAGATGGTTTCCGACGACGAGTTTCTTGCAATCGGCCGTGTCATTCAGACTGTCTGCAGGGAGTTCGGCGTGCCGTTCATCATCAACGACAATCTGAAGGTGGCTGCCATTCTAGGGGCAGGATTGCACGTCGGACAAAGCGACGCCGCGTGTGCAGACGCGCGCAGAGTTCTTGGCGAGAACGCGATTCTTGGCGTTTCATGCACGACCGTAGAAGAGGCGCTGCGTGCAGAGGCGGCAGGTGCGGACTATCTTGGCGTCGGCGCCGTCTTCCCGACTTCTACCAAAAGCGATGCGGACTATGTCGATAGGCAGACGCTGATCGACATCTGCGGCGCCGTGAGGATTCCTGTCGTTGCGATTGGCGGCATTTCGCTGGAGAATGCGCCGAAGCTTGCGGGAACAGGGATTGCAGGCGTGGCGGTCGTCTCGGCACTTTTCGCTGCGGAGAATCCACGGGAGGCCGCGCGTGAATTTACATCTATAAGGTACTAGTAACATGAGAACAGCTCTTTCAATCGCAGGATCCGACTGCAGCGGCGGCGCTGGAATACAGGCGGATTTGAAGACCTTCGCGGCCCATCATGTCTATGGCATGAGCGCCATCACCGCCTTGACGGCTCAGAATACTCTAGGCGTTCAGGCAATTCACGAAGCGCCGCCTGTATTCGTTGCGCAGGAATTGGATTCCATCTTCGATGATATTCGTCCCGACGCTGTGAAAATCGGCATGGTTTCTTCCGCAGCTCTGATTGCGACTATAGCCGAACGGCTGCGCTTTCATAAGGCCATGAATATTGTTCTGGATCCCGTCATGGTTTCCACAAGCGGCAGCCGACTGCTTGCCGCCGATGCACAGAAGGTTCTGGAAGACGAACTTATGCCTTTGGCTCTTCTCATCACGCCGAATATTCCAGAAGCGGAAGCGCTGACTGGAATGAAAATCCGGAATGCCGACGAGATGGTGCAGGCGGGACGGTTGCTGTCCAGACGATTCAATGCGGATATTCTGGTCAAGGGGGGCCATGCGGTGAATGACGCCAACGATCTTCTTGTAGGCCACGAACGTGAAATATGGTTCGAAGGGAAGCGTATCAACACGAAAAACACTCATGGGACGGGTTGCACGCTTTCGTCTGCCATCGCTGCAAATCTTGCGCTTGGAGTCGAGCTGCCCAAAGCCATTTCAAATGCAAAGGAATATCTCTCGGAGGTGCTGAGGCACGATCCATGTCTTGGCCACGGCAATGGCCCTTTGGATCACGCGGCGCTAGGCTGTTCTAGGCAATTCTAGGGCTGCTAGAAAGGCTATAGGGGCTTCTAGTAAACCGCCGGAATTGCATAGGGCCCTGGTTGAATCCGCGGAGCAAGCTCCGCGGCACTATCCTTAGAGCGGCAGGAACTGCCTAGATATGTTTTGGCAGATTCAGAAGTGTCGATGGATTTTCGACTGTAAGTTTATCCCAGAATGCCTCTCCCAAAGCAGCCACGACGGCAGGTTTTGCAGGCGTCAGCATGCATGGGCGGTATTTGGGTTCGTGCGAATCCGAAGCCAGAAGGACTTGATCCGGCGAATATTTCATGAGATCTGTGATTGCGCGCGTCATCTTGCGGTGCCAGAAGCCAGTCTTCAGATCGTCTTCGTTGAATTGCAGGAAACCGCCGCGATCAAGCATGCCCTTGAGGGTGCTGATGGCGTTGAGGAATCCAGGCTGGCGTTCGGGATGCGCGAGAACGATTCTGTATCCCTGAAGCTGTGCATGGAAAAGAACGTCTTCCGCATGCGCGACGTTCATTTCAAGCGGCAGTTCCACAAGGGCGGTCATGGAAGGCGAGTCGCCTTTGATTGGAATCAACAGCGTTGGATATTTAGGAAATTCCTGGTAGAAGAGATGTCCGTTGACCATGCATTCCGCGCCGCAGTGCAGCGTAAGCGGAATCTTTTCGTCCTGCAGTGCTTTCGAGAGCTTTTTGAATGCGGCCTCTCTTGCGACGAGTTGTTCTTCGATGACGATTGGCGGGCGGAAATGCGGCGTGGCGACAATGTCTGTCACACCGTCAGCCGAAGCCTGTCTGGCCATTTGGAGAGAAGTCTGCAAATCTGGGGAGCCGTCGTCGATTCCAGGGAGAATATGGCAATGGATATCAATCATTTTGAGTAGCCTCGCGGAGGGGGACAGGTATAAACAGTCTTGGGTTTGCTTGTGTTTTTAAGCCCTGGATGATTTCGATCATTATGTATTGAGAATTAAGCTTCTTGCCATGAATCACGGCTCTTGTCAGGACACCGGGAAGAACTCCGTGCAGGCGGATTATCGCGCCTTGTTCCCAAAGAAGACTATTGTGCTGATATCTATCTACGGGAGACAGTGGGATTGTCGTGAATACGCCTTGCTTTGTCGATAGCTGCGCCTTTAGGTCAACAGTGTTCGTGGTGCTGTCGAACATTCTGAGCGTCACGTCGATTTCCATTTTGTCATGGAGTGCTTTGATCTCCGTTGGCTTGACATCAACTGATACAATTCCGACGGAAGAACCAAAGAAGCTCAGCGGTTTCAGGTTGGTGAAAGGCACCGCCAGAAGATTCGTCGCTTTGAGATTGTCTGGAGAGATCTTGGCGAGTTGCCTGATTGCGGAACTGTTCGTCGGGAAGTTCTTCAGCACTCGTTCATAAGAACTGACGGCGGTTTTCACATCGCCTTTTGCTTCGGCGCATAGTCCGATGTAGTAGTCCATCAAGTGCGCCTGAAGCCATGAGATTCTGCCGAATAGGAAATCCTTTCCGTCGCTTGACCGTCTTTCCCAATATTGTTTGGCCAGGACAGTCA
>JAKSPA010000025.1 GCA_024405235.1 Lentisphaeria bacterium | reverse complement strand
ATTGTGCTGCGCCCAATGCGGCTTAATTCCTACCCTCTTGGGGAACATAGCGTTGCGGATATATACAACTTTGCGGCAAAAGGCATCGAAATTGGCCATTTCTGGCGATTCTTGCGAAAATAGATCAGTGGCAGATAGGATTACTTCTGCACAAGGAAGAGGGCTTGTTCGGCCGAAAGGTTGTGTTCGTTTTGATATTCTTCTAGCTTTCCAGCCACGAGGCTCCATGCTTTCAGGATGGTGACTTTGTCGGTTTGAATCCAATCCAGAAAGTCGTTGATGCTGCAGAGATGGATATTCGGTGTGTTGTACCATGTGTACGGCAGCGATTCGGTTTTGGGCATTCTGCCGCCGAGACTGAAGGCCAGCCGCACGCGCCAATGCGCGAAATTCGGGATGGATACCACGACCTTTCTGCCGATGCGCATCAGTTCGCGAAGGACGTCGATAGGGTGTTTGAGCGTCTGTAGAGTTTCCTCTAGAATGACGTAGTCATAGCTGTCGTCCTGAAAATTGTCAAGGCTTTTTTCGAGATCTCCGTGATAAGTGGGAATGCCGCGTTCGATGCATCGCATGGCCATTTCCTGATTGAATTCGATGCCCTGTACGCGTGCCTGTCGCGAATCGGAGAGTCGCACAAGAAGATCGCCTTCGCCGCATCCGACGTCAAGTACCGACGCACGTGCGGGAATGATGCTTTCGATGACTTTGTCCTGCCAGCGCGGGGGAGGGGGAGTTTCCAGAGCGCTCTGCATGCCGTTCTTGAGGGCTTTCGCAACCATGTCTCTCAGAGTCCCGAAATCGCTGTCGCAAGTGCGGACATCCAAGAGTTCCAGAAACTGTTCGATGCCTGGAATTAGCTGTGTGTCTGATGATTTAGGGGCTTTTTTCATGAGAAGTTGAGAATCCTTTCGAAACGAAAAGAACGGCGTTTGCCGAAACCGTTTTGTTCTTTGCAACTGCCTTCTCGCATAGTCGCGGAACTTACAGGAAGTCGCATTGAATTTCTTCGGAAGCTCTTGAAGTTGAATACGTTGGCAAACTCTGGAAATCCTAAAGGGACTTCCAGAGTTTTTCTAAACTATGCTGAAAGCAGGCCTAGATCTGCTTCTTGCCGCGCAGGAAAACCTGCTTGACCTTGAAGTCGTTGTCCATGACAACCATGTTGGCGCGGAAGCCTGCCTCGATGCGGCCGAGATCGCTGATGCCGAGCTCCTGAGCCTGATTGAGTGATGTCGTGCGGATGAGTTCTTCAAGTGGCAGACCAGTGACCTCAAAGACATTCTTGAGGGCGTCGTTCATGTGAAGGATGCTGCCCGCCAGAGCGCCATTCGAGGCCAGTCGCGCTGCGCCGTCCTTTACGATGACGTCCAGTCCGCCGATCTGGTACTTGCCAGGCTGGAGGTGGGATGCCTCCATGGCGTCGGTGATGAGAATGATGTGATCCAGATTCTTCAGACGGAAGATCAGATCGATCATGTCAGGGCAGAGGTGGATTTTGTCGCAGATCATTTCGATATAGACTTCCTTTCTGCAGAGACCGGTTCCGACGAGACCGATTTCGCGATGATGGAGTTTCGTCATCTGATTGCAGAAGTGCGTCAGTCTTCTGAGACCGCGGCGGCTGCCGTCCTGGAACTGGGCGGCGGTGGCGTTGGAGTGTCCGCAGGACGGGAGGATTCCCATTGCGAGCAGATCTTCCGTGAATTGCAGAGCGCCAGGCAGTTCGATTGCGTAAGTGATCACGCTGACGGGGCTGACTGCGTTCAGGCGTTTGATTTCGGCAGTGTCCGGATTACGCTGATAGGCGGGATTCTGTGCGCCGAGGCATTCAGGATTCACGTATGGGCCTTCAAGATGGGTTCCGATGACCTCCGCGCCAGTCGGCGCCTTGCGATACTCTTCAATGTGGTTCAGAGCCTTTGCGAGCTTCTCTTCGGAGAGGGTCAGAGTGGTCGGGCAGCAGTCGGTGACGCCCTCAAGGATCTTCGCCTTTCCGATTGCAGGCATGGCCTTCGGATCGTCGGTGGTTGTTTCGTAACCCATAGCGCCGTGGAAGTGCATGTCGATGAAGCCAGGCACGACCATTTGGCCTGCCGCGTCGAAAACGTCATCGCTCTTTGGCAACTCCTCACCCTTGTTGAAAACTCTGCGTATAGTTCCGTCTTCCACGAGAATCGCTGCATCCTGCATCTTGATTCCAGGAGTGATAACGGTTGCATTTTTGATGAGAAGAGTCATAATTGCTCCATTGGTTGGTATGTTGTTGACTTTAAAATCGCCGATCTGGCGCAATGTTTCAGTGCATTGGCGATAGCGAGTCGGATTTGTTTTCGGGACCGCCTTGGACCGCATCGGTGCCGGCCCTCGGCAGGAAAATCGTCATGTCGCATCCTTCGTTCGGTGCTGATTCCACATGAATCCATCCATGGTGGTTGGCGATGCAGCCGAATGCCATCGGGAGGCCCATTCCAGTGCCATGGCCGGCGGGTTTTGTGGTGAAGAATGGGTCGAAGAGTTTTTTGCGGGTGGTTTCAGACATGCCGACAACGTTGTAGCGGACATGTATGCAAATGTAATCCTTTGCGTCGGCATTTCTATCTGGTCTGAACTGCCATTCTGGCATTTGTTCGCGTGCGTTTTCGGCGCGCAGGGTGATTCGCTTCGGTTCAGGAGCGTCTTTTAGGGCATCACGAGAATTGATGAGCATGTTGAGAAGCACCTGCGCCAACTGGATTTCGTCGATGAAAAGCGGAAGCGGCACTGGTTCGCAGATGGTTCGGCAGACGATGCCCTTGGCCACGGGCTGGAAGAGCTGCAGCGCGTGCTCAATCAGCGCCGATGCATCAAGGGTGTCCGCATGGAATTTGCCTTTGCGGGCGAAACCAAGCAGCTGGCTGGTGAGGGCGCTGGCGCGCCTGCAGCCTTCGTCGATGTTCTTTACCAGGTGCTCGTTCTGCGGAGCGACTTTCTGCATGAGCGCGTCTGTACTTATCTGTATGGACTGTAGTAGGTTATTGAAGTCGTGAGCGATACCGCCCGCAAGTTCGCCAAGACTTTCCAGACGTTGCGAGTGCATCATCTGCTCCCGTTGGCTCTGGCGTTGGCGGGCCTCTTCGCGCTGAGCGGTCATGTCGCGTCCGATAATCACGGCGATCGGCTGTCCTTCCAATTGGACATGCGAGACGTTCAAGTCCAGATCGACTTGTTTTCTGTTTGGCGCGCGCAGGAAGAGATTCTGGTAATGATACACCCGTCCGCGGAGAACCGTCTCGTGCTCTTCTTCATTGTCCTGTGTCTTTTCAAGCCACGTCCATGGGTTGTTGTCTGCATCGAAAATGACTTGATCAAGACGGAAATTCTGTTCGTCTATGACTTTGCCGATGTATTTTGTCGCGATGCGGTTTGCGTTCAGGATCTTGCCTTCTCTTGTGACCAGCATGATTAGATCGCTGGAATTTTCGACGACGACGCGATAGCGTTCCGACCATTCGGAAAGCGAGCGCATCATCCGTTCAGGAGAGAGGAAGAAGTCGATGAAACTGGTCATGAACTTCAGCGTCTTTCGTGTGCGTTTGCGCTTGTATGGCGTATTCGCGACGATGAAGAAGTGCCCTAGAACCGCCAGAAGCGCAACTGCGCCGAGACGCAGGAACCATCCAGCCGGCACGGTAGGCGTATAGGCCTTCGAACCTGCCGTGAGGCAGATGAATATCGCGCCGAGCGCTTCGGTCAGGGCAAGATAGACCGACATTGCGATGAAGATGCCTACGCCGTAATATTTCGTTCCCTGGTTGAGGACCGCCTGATAGACGATGGGCATAAGCAGGAAAAGGAACAATTGCGAGAAGATTCCGTGAAGCAGCTCGTTGCGGGAATCCTGCGTTAGAACGAGCGAATGAACTGCCGAGAAGAATTCGGATAGGGCGCTTTTCGTTGGCTCTGCAGGTTGGAGCATGATGAGCATGAATAGCGCAAGGAAGAGCACGGCTGAAATGACCAGTCCAAGATAAAGCCGCTGCGCTGCGGCAGTGTCCTCCAGTTCATAGATTATAATCAGAAGCAATACGAACGGCAGCCATAGGAGTCCGCCGTATAGCGTCATTGTGCTGGCCGCATCCACGGTGGGAGCCAGACGGCTGGAACCCACCATGAGCGCGAATATGAAATACAATCCAGCCGCAAGGTATGTCGGCGCGGTTCCGATAAGATACCGGAAGCCATAGAGGACCACCAGCCCCACGGACAGAACCACAAGTTCCACTTGGGTCGCCAGTATTAGTTGAATCATCAGTCAAAATCCGTCGTTCGGCAGACGGGGCGCTTCTTGAGCGCGCCGTCTGCGAAAGACGGAGAGTCTATCAGGCTTTTTCAACCATGAACGCGGCGCTCTTGCCACCGAGATCGACGGTTGTGAAGGCGTCTGTGCATTCGGCAGGCGTCATCTCGAGAGCCAGCGTTTCGCCGCAGATGTAATCCTTCTGAGCCGTGATCGCGGCCGCGATCGTTTCGTCTTCCGTGGCGTATTTGACACGGATGCGATCGACAACGTCCAGATTCTGGTCTTTGCGGATTCCCTGCAGTTTGGAGACGATTTCGCGGGCCCATCCTTCCAGTTCGAGTTCGGGAGTCA
The DNA here is from genome assembly GCA_024405235.1 of Lentisphaeria bacterium. Taxonomy (GTDB): domain Bacteria; phylum Verrucomicrobiota; class Lentisphaeria; order Oligosphaerales; family Oligosphaeraceae; genus UBA1724. The sequence continues at coordinate 7,658 of JAKSPA010000025.1, read as the reverse complement.
AGCGTGTGTCCAATGCGACCGTGACGTCGCCTTCGTTGGCGACCGTCATGCCAGGAAGCTCTTCGCGGATGAGCAGCACGTCGTCGGTTGACAGCTCGCAGGACAGCTCGCCTGCCTGGATCGGCAGGACGCCGTTCTGGCGCAGCGTGCGCAGTTCGGCGGCGGTCAGGGCCGTGATTGCCTTTGCGAGTAGGCCGATCTGCTTGCCGAATTTCGGTCCGAGCCGCTTCATGTTCGGCTTTGCAGAGAGCTTGACAAGCTTCTCTTCTTCACTTTCGATGAGAACCTGCTTGACGTTCAGTTCTTCTGCGATTACGTCGGCCATGGAGGAGAGGTCGCTGCGAACCTGTTCGTCAAGAGAGACGAGCACCGCGCTTGCCAGTGGCTGGCGGACCTTCTGCTTGACTTGGCTGCGGAGGAGGCGTCCGAGTGAAACGGCGCTCATCGTATGAGCCATGCGTGCGTTCAGGCGGTCGTCGCGCAGGGACTGATCAGCCTCTGGATAATCGCAGAGATGAACGGAGATCGGCATGGAGTCGGTGCGGAGATTTCTGTAGATGTTTTCCGTGATGAACGGAATGAACGGCGCCGCGACTTGGCAGAAGGTGAGCAGGACGTAGTGGAGAGTCTGATAGGCCTCCGCTTTGTCGGAGTCGTTTGTGCTTCGCCAGAGACGTCTGCGAGAACGACGGATGTACCAGTTCGTGAGTTCGTCAAGGAAGCCAGTGAAGCGCGTTGCCCCCTTCTGGAGATCGTAGTTGTCCAGTCCGTCTCTGACATCGGCGATTGTCGTGGCCAGACGCGAGAGGATCCACTTGTCCAGGACGTTGGAGGGATTGGCGGGCGGCGCGGCCTTGTCGCCTTCTGGCTTCCATTTGTCGATGCGTGCGTATGTCGCAAGGAAGCTGTAGGAGTTCCAGAGGGGCAGCAGGACCATTCGCATCATTTCGCGGACTGCAGTCTCGGAGAAGCGGAGGTCTTCGGCGCGGACGACAGGGCTGGAGAGCAGGCAGAGACGCAGCGCGTCGGCGCCATACTGGTTGATGACGACCATCGGATCAGGATAGTTGTGGAGGTGCTTCGACATCTTGCGTCCGTCTTCAGCGAGAACGAGACCGTTGACGACAACATGCTGGAATGGCGGCTTGTCGAAGAGCGCCGTGGAGAGAACCATCAGAGCGTAGAACCATCCGCGCGTCTGGTCAAGGCCTTCTGCGATGAAGTCAGCAGGGAGGTTCTTTTCCACGAACGCCTTGTTCTCGAACGGATAGTGGCTCTGGGCGTATGGCATGGAGCCTGATTCGAACCAGCAGTCCAGGACTTCCGGAGTTCTGCGGTAGGTCTTGCCGTCCTTGTGGATTTCGATCTTGTCGATGAAGTGCTTGTGGAGGTCGGTGACCTTCTGTCCCGAAAGCTCTTCAAGTTCGGCGACGGAACCGATGCAGATGATGTCGTTCGCGTCTTCCGTGTTAATCCACAGCGGGATGCAGGAACCCCAGAAGCGGTTGCGGGAGATGTTCCAGTCCTTTGCATCGGCCAGCCAGTTGGCGAAACGATGCGATCCGATGGCGGCTGGAGTCCAGGAGGTCTGGGCGTTGTTCTTCAACAGGCGCTCGTGAAGGTCCTCGACACGGACGTACCATGCGTCGATGGCTTTGTAGATGAGCGGCGTGTCCGTACGCTCGCAGTATGGATAGCTGTGGGTGATGGTGTCCTGATGGACGAGTTTGCCATGCTCCTTGAGCCACTTGATGACCGTCTTGTCGGCGGATTTGCACTGCAGGCCAACGAAATCAGGAGCGGCGCTTGTGAAGCAGCACTCGACGTCCAGAGGATCTTCCAGAGAGACGCCCTCGCGCTGGCAGATGCGGTAGTCGTCTTCGCCGTATGCGGGAGCGATGTGGACGAGGCCGGTACCGTCGTCTGCGGTGACATAGTCGTCGTTCACGATGCGGAAGTCGTTCGGATGGCGCTCTTCGAAGTAGTTGAAGATAGGCTCGTATCTAGTGCCGACGAGGTCCTTTCCTTTCAGTTCGCAGAGGATCGTGTAGTCTTCTGGTTTCTTGTAGATTGCCGAAAGACGGCTCTTGGCCAGCAGATACGCGTCGGTGGTGTCGCCGTCTTTGACGACGACGTAATCCAATTCCGGTCCTGCGCATGCAAGAAGGTTCGCAGGCAGAGTCCAAGGCGTGGTCGTCCAGATGACGACATAGGGGGTGTAGCCTTCAAGTTCGGGCATCGGGCGTGGCCATGAACGGACCTTCATTCTGACGGTCACGGTTGGATCCTGCACCATCTTGTAGTTTGCGCTGGCTTCCGAATTGGAAAGCGGCGTGGTCAGTTTCCAGCTGTAGGGAACGATTCTGTGCGCCTTATAGACGCGTCCCTGCTTCCAGAGCTGCGAGAACACCCACCAGACGGTTTCCATGAATGTCGCATCCATGGTCTTGTAGCCGTGGTCGAAATCAACCCAGCGGCCCATGCGGTTGACAGTGTTTTTCCATTCCTTGACGTATGTCTGGACCATGGAACGGCACTGCTCGTTGAATACATCCACGCCTGCCTGCTGGATTGCGGGAGCGCCAGCGAGATTCAGAGCCTTCTGGGCGAGCGATTCGATTGGAAGACCATGGCAGTCCCAGCCGAAGGTGCGCGGAACATAGCGGCCTCTCATCGTCTGGTAGCGCGGGACAACATCTTTGATGGTGCCTGCCAGAAGATGGCCATAATGCGGGAGACCCGTGGCAAAGGGAGGACCGTCAAAGAATACGTAGGGCTGGCAATCCTTGCGGTTTTCGATGGATTTCTCGAAAACTTTATTCTCTTCCCAGAATTTCAATACCGCCAGCTCCTGGTCGGCCAGTGTGGCGCCTGCTTCAGTGTTGTCGAACATTTCTTGTGTTTCCTTGTGTGTTCTGTTTTCAGTGAAATTGTTCCGTCTCCGGATAATTGAGCCCTTCAGTGGTTGGAAAGGCTATTCGGGAGTCTCCCACTTTTCTATTCGCGAGTACGGTATTCGTCCTACCATCGGATTGCCTTCTAGATTTATCATGCGGACCTGCACGCATTCTGGAAGGACCTCCACAATTTCGTTGACCGTGATTTCAATGCCGTTGTATGCCACGCGCCACGGCCCGTTGGGAGTTCCATCTTCTTTGCGCTGAATGGATTCAAAATAGGCCTGGTCGAAAACTACGCCATCGCTGGAGACTGCTGGCGCTTCTTTGCCACGTTCTTTGGCCTGTTGGGCTTCCTTGAGCTTGCGCTCCGCTTCTTCCGCGCGCTTCTCTTCCGCCTCGCGGGCGAACATTTCCTTCTGCTCCTTCTCGCCCTTGATGTCCAAACTGTACATAAGGTGCGCAGGGCCGATGAAGAATGTCAAGAAGCCATATATGAAATATTTGGGCGCGGAATGTCTTCTCATCATTGCAATCGAGGCCGCCCAGGCGCCTGACGCAAGCATGATCGTCAGGACTGCAAGTATGATGATCAGTGTGGTGTAGTTGGCGTTTGACATGCCGAGATCCTCGAAGAGCATTGTGTTGACAACGCCAGAAAGCCATTCCCAGAAGGCTTTCGCGCCGTCGCAGATTTTTCCCCATGCGGCGATGAGCCATGTGTCGCCTGCCAGCGGATTCATGTCGGTCTCTTCGGCTGAGTCGCCTGCGGCAGGAGCGCTTTGGGCAAGAAGCGAAACCGACATCGCCAGCAGAAGGAATGTCAATGCCTTTGTTTTTCTTGAAAAGTTTTGCATTTTGCTATGTTTGTGGGTCATTTGCTTGGAGGAACGGGAAGGAACTGTCCTTTTCTGCCTTCTATCACCGCATAGATCAGATAGATGAAGAAGAGCAGGGTGAAGAGGGTTTCAAAGTCGCTTGGCATGTCCATGAGCAGCCAGAAGAGCGCTACAAGGAATGGCGGGAAGCATAGATTGAACGCGATCGAGAGGAAGCGCCAGTAGGCTTTCAATGGTCGGATTCTGCCGACGACTAGCCATGCCAGGGAGAGAACGATTCCAGTAAGGAACAGCGATTTCAGCAGTGTCAGTGTTTGGGCGAAGAAGAGCGCCGCCATCAGCGTCCAGAATGCGATTTTGCAGAAATTGGATTGCTTTTCCTTGCTCAGAACAAGCGTGTCTTCCGGAAGCGTACGGAATTTCGCGGCTGGAATCATGAGCTCGTTGGCGAGCAGTTCGCCTGTGCTTGCGCTCATCCAAAAGCCTATGCCTTCTTTGCAAAGCACTAGGCCCTGGTGCCTTGTCGAGTTCGCAGGAGGGGTAAATTCCGACCATGATTTCACTATGTCCAACCGTAGATGCGGCAGATTTGTCGATGATGTATAGGTCGATTCGTTCGTCTCCGTCCAATTTACTGCGCCGTCGGCAAATTTCACTGTGCCTAGCTTGTCCAGAACGAACTGCGTGCCTTGACGAATGTCCGCGCCGTATTCAGGAACTGCATTGATTGTCAGAAAGATGCTTCCAACAATGCACAGCGCAAGCGCCGTCAGCAGCGTCTTCCCCCAAAATGGACGCATGGCCAGAAGGGCGCATGCGAGTTTAGGATGGCTGAAAAGCAGTCTGAATACATGCGAATAGCGCAATGCGTTCAGGCTGAATATCCATTGCCCTTGTTTGGAAAATTGATTGGAGGCTTGATTCATTGGTGCTTTGGCTGTATGCGTCGAAGCCCTGCCTCGCGCTTTGAAAGTTTCTTCATCTGAGGCATGGCCGCTTTCTGCTCGTCTGCTGGAATCTTGTCAAAGAAGAGCTTGCCGTCAAGATGGTCGATTTCATGTTGCAGACATCTTGCGAGAAGACCACCGCATTCGGCCGTCAGTTCCTGACCATCCATCAACGTCGCATGCAACGTTACCGAAACCGGACGCGTCACATGACCATTTACGCCTGGAAGGCTAAGGCAACCTTCTTCTACGGTGCTGGTTTCTTCGCTGCTTGCGACTATTTCCGGATTGACCAGAACCACTGGCATCAGCGGATCTAGAATGAGTTCGCCTGGCAATGCGCCTGGACGGCTTCTGCCATCGTCGCCAGTCGTCTTGATGACGATCATTCGTTTGTTTACGCCGATCTGAGGGGCTGCCAGACCTACGCCCTGTATTTCGCTCTCCTCAAGAGAACGCTTGAGTTCGTCGGCAAGCTGCATTTCGTCTTTGGATATTTCCGTGACGGGAGCCGAGATTGCACGCAGGGCTGGATGGCCATTTACCACAATTCGCATTGGGCGGTCCTTCTTGAATTGTTTCAGAAATTCAAACATTTATGTATCGTAGTTGATTTGGTAAAACATAGTAATTTACCTCATAAATTAAATATCGTCCGAAAATGCTTGTATCATACTCTTGCAATTGCGTCTTGACGGGCAAGAAAATGCAAAGGAATGTATATTAGGACAAATTACTGATTGCTGCGTCATTCGTTCTCTGAACGGTAGCCAAATTCAACCATTAAAACATTATGTCCAATAATTTTTTCCTCGATAATTCGGATCTGCAGTTCCGTTTCGACAATGCCGAATTGGCTGAAATTTTCAGGCTCAAAGAAGATGACTACACTCAGAAGGCCATGTTCCCTGAGGCGCCGGCGTCATTGAAGGAGGCTCTTGATGTGGCAAGGAAGCGTTTGGAAGAAGCAGGCGCTCTTTCTGCAGAGGTGTTCGAGCCGCATGGTACGCAGGTTGATAGAGACAATGTCCATCTGGCGGGTGGCCATGTCGATTATCCATTCGGAACGCAGGAAAATCTCGCGGCGATTCGCGAACACGGACTCTGCGGAGTTACTCTTCCAAGAAAATACAACGGATTGAATTTGCCTACTACCGTTTATTCAATGATGACCGAAATGGTCTCAAGGGCCGATGCGTCTCTCCAGAATCTCTTCGGTCTGCAGTCTATTGCTGAGACATTGTATCGTTTCGGATCGGACGAACAGCGCGATAGGATGCTGCCGCGATTCGCGTCAGGCGACGTCGATGGCGCAATGGCTTTGACGGAACCTGAGGCTGGAAGCGATCTGCAAAGCGTTCAGACACGCGCCACCTTCGATCCCGAAACAGGAAAATGGTTCATCAATGGCAAAAAGCGTTTCATCACAAATGGACGCGCAAAGGCCCTTCTTGTCCTTGCACGAAGCGAAGAGGGCACCACGGATGGCCGCGGTTTGTCCATGTTCCTGGTGGAGGCATGCCCTCAATTGAAGATAAGCGGCATTGAAGACAAACTTGGAATTCATGGATCGCCTACTTGCGAACTCACATTCGACAACGTTCCGGCAGAATTGGTCGGAAGCCGCAAGATGGGACTCATCCGCTACGTAATGAGTCTCATGAATGGCGCGCGTCTTGCCATTGCTTCTCAGGCGGTCGGAATTGCCGAGGCCGCATATCGTTGCGCAAGTGACTACGCCGCATCGCGCAGGCAGTTCGGAAAGTCAATCAACCAGATCGGAGCGGTCAGTGCCATGCTTGTCAAAATGCGCACGGCTGTTCTGGCGGGCAGGGCGCTACTCTATGAGACTAGTCGCGTTGTTGATCTCCGTGATGCTTGTGAAGACCGCGTGCGCCGTGGCGTCGCCGCTGATGATGAACGGCTTAAAGTTAAGGAATATGGCCGTCTCGCAGATGTTCTGACACCTATGACAAAGGCGTTCAATACCGAAATGTGCAATAAAGTCGCTTATGATGGCATCCAAGTCCATGGTGGCAAGGGCTACATGCGCGATCATCTCGCTGAACGTTATTTCCGAGACGCTAGAATTACGAACATCTACGAAGGAACGACACAGCTGCAGGTCGTGGCGGCAATTGCGGGCGTCAAGAAGCGTACTCTTGTTCCAAGACTTGATGAATTATCCGCTTTGCCGCTGGAAGGAAAGGCGGCTGAGTTGATGCAGCGTTTCAATGCTGAACGGCCGAAGGTGGAAGAGGCTATCGCCATTGTTGATCAGCATAATGACAACGTGCTTTTCTTTGACCAGATGGCTTATCATATTGTCAGAATGGAGACAATCATTCTCATCGGAATGCTGTTGACGCGCGATTGCATGATTTCGCAAGAACGCCTTTCTGTGGCGCAGGAGTTCGCCGCAGAATATCTGCCTGAATTTGAAATGAACTACTTGATTGTAAAGAATCAGCAACTGCCAGATACGTCGATTCTTGCAATTTAATAAAGACGTCTATAAATTAGGCCTGCCGAATTACACTTGAAAAGGGGCTGCTACAAAAAACTCTATAAGGGGATGTAGCAGCCTTTTTTTGTTTTCACGCCTGTCAGATCTTTCCAAAGCACTCAAAAAAGCAAAAGGCCTCAAAAGTGGCTCATTTTAGGGCCTTTGGGGGCGTATGGTATATATATCCATAAAAGGGGGTGGATTTCATCCTGGGCCATTCTAGGGCCCTTCTGGACGATTCTAGCTTTTTCAGGGGGTGATTTTCGGTCCCCGCAGACACATTTTTGCGACTTACACGATTATTATGCATTTTAAGTCCCTTTTTTGTGTGTAAAGGCGCAAATTGCAATTGCGTGGATTGCCAAAATTAAAATGTGAACTTCCAGTGATTTTTATCCCTACGCTATGTTCCCAAAGAGGGTAGCTACTGCCTGCGGCGCGTACTGCGCCTGACGGCGCTAAGAGGGCG
>JAKSPA010000249.1 GCA_024405235.1 Lentisphaeria bacterium | reverse complement strand
CTTCGCAATCTCGGCGGCGCGCCGCAGGAATTCCATTTTTATTGGGGGAGCCGCATCGAGGGAGAGGTCGTCGGAACGACCAGCTGGATGGCTTGGCGTTATAAGGACAACTGCGTGATTCCTGCAGACGGCGAATGGCATGAGATATCGTTTGAAAACAAATCTGGCGGCTACGTGTACGAAGGTTACGAAAAGGGAGCGGAATTGTATCCGATGCCGTTGTTCAAGCCGTTCGGTTATTTCCAGTTGTATCCGACGCCGATGCCGACTGGCGTGGAAATGCATTTCCAGGTGGCTGAAATTCGCGGCGAAGACGATGTTGTGCCAGAGGGAGAAGTCGCATGGACGGCGCCATTTCCGACGCGCATGGCGGCGGGAGGCAAGATCGCCCTGCCTGGATTCACTGTGAATTTCCGTGGCCGCGCGCCTTTGGACAAGCAGGCAAGGCTTGTCTTCAGAAAGGTCGTGCCGCTGTCACCGAACGTGGACGAGCCTGAGGTTCCGTTCGTTCTGGAGAATGTCGCCATGAATGGCGATTCATGGAGCATGGAACCGACCGAATGGAAGCTGACGGAGTTCCTTAATTCGGGAGAATACGACGTGACGCTTGAATGCGGCGAGGCGGTTCTGGACGGCATGACCACGCGCGTTGCGGTAGATGGTCGCGAGAATGTCGGCTTCTCTTCCATGTCGGTCCGCATGAAGGACGGCCGCCCGACGATGCACAAGAACGGCGAGCCGATTGCGGGCGTCATGCGCGCTACCTACACAACCGAAGGGCCGCTTGGCATCACGAAATTCTCAGAGGCGGGCGTGAAGATTTTCGGTTTCTGCAGCACTCCAACCGCTGGTTGCTACGATCTCGAGATGAATTCCGAATACGTCGATGGAAGATATGATTTCCAGCAATTCGACCGCCGCATGCGAAATACGCTTGCGGTGAATCCGGACGCAATGCTAATCGTCAGGCTCTTCCTGCATGCGCCTGTGTGGTGGACGCAGAAGCATCCCGACGACGTGGATCGCGTTGGATTGCCGGACGATCCGTCTGGAAAGACGTGGCCGCTCACATGGCATCAGGGGCAGCAGGTGCCGTCATGGGCGAGCCGCCCGTGGCGCGACTATACGAACAAGGGCCTTCGCGAACTCATCGCCTTTCTTGAGAAGACGCCATACGCGGATCACATCGCAGGATTCGTTCTTGCAAGCGGCTGCACGGAAGAGTGGATGGAATGGGCCTCCGACGATGGCGTCGTCGGCGACTATTCTCCTGCTTCCGAAAAGGCCTTCAGAGAATGGCTGACGCGGAAGTATTCCACCGACGAAGCTCTGCAGAAGGCTTGGAACGATGGCGCCGTCACGCTGTCCACTGCGACACAGCCGAAACCATACGAACGCGCGGTGAACGACTTCGCGGGATTCCTGCCGCCCGAAGCGCCTGGCGCCAGACGCATAGCCGACTACAATCACTACCATGCGGACAATGTCTCCGGATGCATAGGCGAGTTCTGCGAAACGATCAAGTCCGCAAGCCACGGCTCTCTCTTGGCAGGCGCATTCTACGGCTACTTCCTTGAACTTTCAGGCAGCAGGCGTCTTGTGTATTCTGGCCATTTGGGCGTTGGAAATATTCTGAAGAATAAGAATGTCGATTATCTTTGCAGTCCAACTGGTTATGCATTTAGACAGGTTGGCGGGGACGGATGCACATACGCGATGGGCGCGGCGGATTCGCTGCAGCTGCACAACAAGTTCTGGTTCATTGAAAACGACATACGAACCAGCGCGACTCCGAATGCCCTCTATGGGCGTCCTGATGACACATGGGGCGATGTGCTTCAGCAGACAAAGGAGTCCATACACAACGTGCTCACTGGCATGGCGCAGTGGTGGTTTGACGTAGGATACATACGTTTCAAGGATCCAGAGGTCTTTGACATCATCGGAAAGTGCGTGGAGGTCATGGAGGCGGCGACGTTGGAATACTCCCGCGAGCCAGTCGCGCAGGTGGCGCTTGTCATTGACGAAGAGTCGGTCTATTGGACGACGATTTCAAATGCGCAGATTATGCAGGGCAGCCGCAATATGCAGCGCAGGCTTGGAGAACTCGGAGCGCCTTTCGAGACCTATCTGAGCGACGATCTCGAAAATCTGCCCGAACGCATTCGCGTGGTGGTTCTGCCGATCAGCCTGACGTGGAAGGAGGAACATCGACTGGCGCTGAGGAAACTTGAGAGAGACGGACGCGTCATCGTGTATATGGGAACGCCTGGCGTGATTCCGCCGAAGAGCGGGATGTCACGGGAGGAAAGCGCTTTCGCACTCACGAATCTTCCGCTAAGATACGGCAACGCGACTTTGGCTCCGAAACTCCTGATAGATTCCGTTGACGACGATTGGTTGCCGCAGGAGAGCATCGCAAGAGAGATCGTATGTTCATTCCCCAAGCAGAATGACAGCGAGTTCGTAATCGCGTCGCTTGACGAGACGGCGCCTGGCGTCAGAATCTTCGGACATTACGTCGATCGTGCCACGGGGCAGAAGCTGAAGGGCGGCGCGATCGGCGTGCGCGAGAGTCCCAATGCAACCATCGTCTATTGCGGCACGATTGACGCTCCTAATGAACTGATGGTCTCTGTCCTGCGCAAGGCTGGCGTGCATGTCTATGTTGATACGCCTGATGCGGTATGGGCGACGAAGGATATATTCGCCGTCTGCGTGAAAGAAGGCGGGATACGTTCTCTGAAAGTTCCAAAGGCCTGTGCCGAATTGGTCGATATGATTTCCGGCGAGTGCTACAAAGTCGATGCCGAAGGCATAGCCTGCGTGGATTTTCTGCCCAGACAGACAAAGGTCTTTCTCATGCGATAGGCGATAGGCGAGGGGGGATTTATGGGGGCGTCGGTGCGTAGGACGCAGAATTAATTCTCAATTCTCAATTCTCAATTCTCAATTAATGCAGAATGCAGAATGCAG
>JAKSPA010000248.1 GCA_024405235.1 Lentisphaeria bacterium | reverse complement strand
CGAGACGGCGGATGTTCCGCACCAGCAGCGCGATTGCCGGAATGGTCGTATCGCCTTTTAGAACGATGTCCTTAAGCGTATCTGCGAGAAATTCTATGGTATTTCGCGTGAGTCCGTCCATCTGCAGCGGTGAGATCGGCGGCGGCAGCGCGTGCATGAGCGGATCCGCGAGGAGTTCCTCCAGATCGAAACGCTGGAATTCCAGTATCTTTCCGCTGTTGGACTGAATAGCGGGACAGTCGAAGCGGCCTGCGACGGTAATGTCATCGCCGAATGTCCGCATGAATTCGAATGGATATGCGCGGCAGGAGATGGTTTTGCATTTGCTGCCGAAAGCGGCGTGCATTCTGCATTTAGTGCCGTTTTCAAGGAAGACGCATTCTGCTGTTTTAGCGTCTGCCTTCAGGAAGGAACGGCCGTTGATTGAAGTGTAGCACTGTATTTTCGCGTCTGTTGCGTGCTGCCATGGGAGTTTGGAAATAGCCTCGATTTCAGTCTGCGATATAGGAATAAGGAATCGCCTGCAGCATCTGCCGCACTGCTGGCACTCGTATCGTTGACTTGAGAGTATAAGCATTTCTGGCGGAGCTGTTTAGAACTTTTGAACCAATATAACGCCAAACCCGAAGCTCAACGCTCCGGGCATGGTGCAGGAAGCTCGCGGCCGTTTCGCATTCCTGCGTGCTTCGCGGCCGCGAAGCAGATGGCACGGACGCATTTTACGTTCCGTACCATGTCTGCAGCTTCTGTTTTCGTATGGGACTATTTGGCGGGCTCTATGACGTCGAATCCCGTGAAGGGACGAAGGACTTCAGGAACCACGACGGAGCCGTCTTCACGCTGGAAGTTCTCAAGCATGGCGCAGACGACACGGTCGGTCAGGCCAGTGGCGCTGATGGTGTGGACGAAGCCCTTGTTGCCATCGGCATCCTTGTAGCGGATGTTCAGGCGGCGGCTCTGGAAGTCCGTGAGATTGGAGTTGCTGGTGACTTCGCGGTAGCCGTTGTAGCCAGGGAACCATGCTTCGCAGTCGTATTTCTTGTATGCAGGTGCGCCGAGATCGCCGATGCAGACGTTGACTACATGGTACGGAATGCCGAGCTGCTGGAGGAGATACTCTTCGTTGGCAAGAGCCTCTTCGTGGCACTTCGGAGAATCTTCCGGACGGCAGAAGATGATCTGCTCGACCTTGTGGAACTGGTGGACGCGGAAGATGCCGCGTGCCTCTTTGCCGTAGGAACCAGCCTCTGTACGGAAGCACGGCGTGTATGCGGTGACTCTTTCGGGAAGCTTCGCGCCGTCCATCGTTTCATCGGCGTGGAATCCGACGAGCGTCTGCTCTGCGGTTCCGATGAGGCAGAGGTCTTCGCCGCCGATTGGATAGATCTGATCCTTGAAGAATGGCAGATAGCCGGTGCCGAAAAGCGTGCGGGCCTTTGCCGCGCATGGAGACATCATCATGGTGAAGCCGCGCTTGACAAGTTCCTTCTGTGCCCAGAAGTACATTGCCTGCGTGAGCATGGCGCCTTTGCCGACCCAGTAGTAGAAGCCGCTCTGGGCGACCTTCGCGCCGCGCTGAGTGTCGATGATGCCAAGAATTTCGCCGATGGCCTGGTGGTCGCGCGGCTGGAAGGAGAAATTAGGCTTCTGTCCGATGACCTTCACTTCGACGTTGTCCGCATCGCTCTCGCCGTCGGGAGTATCCGGCGCCTGGAAATTCGGCAGCCATGTCAACTTCTCGTCGACCTGAGCCTTCAGTTCTTCCTGAAGCTTCTCCTTCTCGGCGAGCTCGACCTTCATGGCCTTGACCTGCTCGCGCGCCGCAGGATTGGTCTGGCACTCCTTGGAGAGGCGGTTGCGCTCCGAACGGAGGAATTCGGTCTCGCGGACCAGTTTCAGATACTGCTGATCCAGTTCGCGCATGGCATCGACGTCGACGTCGTATTTGCGTTTTGCGCAATTCTGCTTGATCAGTTCGGGATTTTCACGAAGAATTTTGATGTCAATCATCTTTTTACCTCTATGGGTGAGTCATTGAAAACATCGGAAAAATCAACTGGCTAGCCCTTGATTCTGCGGGCGGTCGCCAATTCGTATGCGTCAAGATCGTCAATCGAAATCTGTGCCACGCCGTCTTTCATTGCGGCTGCAGCGACGCAGCGTGCCACGTGCGGAACGACGCGCGGATCGAACGGCTTCGGGATCACGTAGGACTCCTTCAGCGGGTTCTTGCCGTCGAAGATGCCGTTTGCCGCATCCTGCGGATAGGCCTTCGCGAGAATGTCGCGGATTTCGCCTTCGACTGGCATTTCGGCGATTTCGGCCAGAGCGTATGAAGCGGCCAGCTGCATGCCGATTGTAATGTCCTTTGCACGGACGTCAAGCGCGCCGCGGAAGATGCCAGGGAAGCCAAGAACGTTGTTGATCTGGTTCGGGAAATCCGTGCGGCCTGTTCCGACCACTGCCGCGCCTGCGGCCTTCGCCAGTTCGGGCATGATCTCCGGAACAGGATTGGCCATTGCGAAGACGACGCTGCCTTTCGCCATGGAAGCGACCATTTCGGGAGTGACGCAGTTCGCGACTGAGCAGCCGAGGAAGACGTCGGCGCCTTTCATCGCATCGGCGAGGCAGTGGACGTCCGTGCGGCTGGTGGCCAGCGCGAACTTGGCGGAATTGGAGGCGGTCTCCTTCGTGACCACGCCTTTGGAGTCGCAGACGATTACGTTTTCGCGCTTGACGCCAGCCGTGATGTAGAATTCGAGGCAGGAGAGTCCTGCTGCGCCTGCGCCGTTGCCGACGACTTTCATTTCGCCGAGGGACTTGCCCGTGAGCTTCGCCGCATTGAGCAGCGCCGCCAGCGAGATGATTGCGGTGCCGTGCTGGTCATCATGGAAGACGGGAATGCCCATGCGCTGCTTCAGCGTCGTCTCGACTTCAAAGCATGCGGGAGCGGCGATGTCTTCGAGATTGATGCCGCCGAAGGTC
>JAKSPA010000247.1 GCA_024405235.1 Lentisphaeria bacterium | reverse complement strand
CGTACATCCTTGATGTGAACGTCGGTCTTCCTGAAATCGACGAAGCGTCCATGCTTCGCAACGCCGTGTGCGAACTGCAGGCGGTCATCAAGCTGCCGCTTCAGATCGATACGGCTGATCCGATAGCCATGGAAGGCGCGCTGCGCAGATACAACGGAAAGGCGATGATCAATTCGGTCAGCGGCAAGAAAGCCGTCATGGATGCGGTCTTCCCGCTTGTCAAAAAATACGGCGGCGTGGTCGTGGCTCTGACGCTCGATGACGACGGCATTCCCGCCACTGCGGAAAAGCGGCTTGAGATAGCAAAGAGAATTCTCGATGTCGCCGCAAGCTACGGCATCGATAAGAAGGACATCGTTTTCGATACGCTTGCGATGACGATTTCTGCGGACCAGAGCGCTGGCGAGGCCACGCTTGAAGCGCTTGCACGCATCCGCACCGAATTGGGCTGTCACACTTCTCTCGGCGTTTCGAACATCTCCTTCGGACTCCCGAATCGCGATGCGATCAACGGCGTCTTCTTCACGATGGCTCTCACGCGCGGTCTTTCCGCAGCCATAATGAATCCGAATTCCCTTGAGATGATGAAGGTCTATCATTCCTATCTGGCGCTGAAGGGGATGGATGAAAACTGCCTTGGTTATCTTGAATTCGCGCCGCAGCTGGCGGCCGCGCAGGCGGCGGCTGGCGTCCAGGCACCTGCCGCGTCCGTCCCGTCAGGCGAAGCCGCCAAGAGCGCGCTGCAGGATTCCGTCGTGAAGGGTCTGAAAGAGCAGGCTGGCGTTCAGGCGCAGGCGCTTCTTGAAGGCGGCACTGCTCCGATGGAACTGGTTCAGAACGAACTAATTCCAGCGCTGGATATCGTGGGGCGGAATTTCGAGGCAAAGAAGGCGTTTCTGCCGCAGTTGCTGATGAGCGCCGAAGCGGCGAAGGCCGCATTCGAGAAGGTCAAGCAGTTCCTTCTGGCGCATCCGGACAAGAGCGCCGAGACCTCCAATGTGGATTTCGTGCTTGCGACGGTCCATGGTGACATCCATGACATCGGCAAGAACATCGTCCATCTGCTTTTGGAAAACTACGGCTTCCGCGTGTGGGATCTGGGAAAGGATGTGCCGCCCGAGGCGATTGTCGCGGCAGCCATAGAGCATCACGCGCCGCTGGTCGGTCTGTCGGCGCTCATGACGACCACGGTTCCTGACATGGAGGAGACGATAAAGCAGCTTCGCAAAGGCGCTCCTTGGGCGAAGGTGATTGTCGGCGGCGCAGTTCTCACGAAGGAATATGCGGAGAAGATCGGCGCGGATTTCTACGCCAAGGACGCGATGGACACGGTGAGACATGCGAAGGCTTGATTCGTTTGCGAAAAGGATGAATACATTTGCCGAAATACTGAAATACGTTTTTGATTGCGCCGACGTTTTCTCTTGTCGATGTTTACGTGCGTACATTAAAATTGGTATCATGAATTTCGCGTAGATTTCACGTCGCAGATGTTGCGGCATAGGATTTCATAACAAAACTAGAAAACAACAATGACAGACACAAACAAAAAGATTGGTTTCAACGCCAAGCAGATGTGCATTTGGCTGGCTGCATTGATAGTCGGTTCGCTTCTTGGAATGCTGAATGCGGGATGGCTCAACGAATTCTTCAATTTCATCGCAACGGTTTACACACGACTCTTCCAGTTCGTAGCAGTGCCGACAATCGCTCTGGCGCTGACGACGACATTGATCAGTCTCGGCGCCAAGAAGAACACGGGACGCATTTTCGTCAATACATTCGCATATACGCTGCTGACAAGCTTCACCGCCGTCATCGTCGGCTATATCCTCTATCGAATCGTGGCACCGGAGAATCTTCCTGTTGACATGGTCGCGATGGGAGCCAGCGAAGTTCCTGAAAATCTAGGGACTCTTTCCTACTATGACCACATCCTTTCCGTCATTCCGAACAACATTCTCAGTTCCTATCTGAACGGAAACGTCCTCAGCATTCTGATCATTTCGGCCATCGTTGGAATGGCTCTTGCATTCATGCCTGAAGACGAACACAAGAAGGCGCTGGTCAATGTCATTTTCGGCGCGCAGGATCTCCTTTTCACTGTGATTCGCGGTCTCATCTGGACACTGCCCGTAGGAATCGTGGCGTTCGCAGGACAGCTCTCCGCACAGTTGAGCGCAGGCGTGATCGTCGGTTCGCTTGGTAAATATGTTGCCGTCATCTTGGGCGGAAATCTTATACAGTTCTTTGTCATTCTGCCTATCTTCTTGCTCATAAAGGGGATCAATCCTCTGCACGTGTTCCGCTGCATGCTGCCAGCAGTCCTGATGGCGCTCTTTACCAAGAGCTCTGCGGCGACTCTGCCAGTCACTGTTGCATCTGCGGAAAACAATCTCAAGGCAAAACCTGAAGTCGCGCATTTCGTCCTGCCAATCTGCTGCACAATCAACATGAACGGCTGCGCCGCATTCATTTTCCTGACGTCGCTTTTCGTCATGCAGAATGGCGGCATCGCGCCGACAGGCACCGCGATCATCCTATGGATGGTGGTTGCGGTCTGCTCGGCCATCGGCAATGCGGGCGTGCCCATGGGATGCTATTTCCTGACGCTCTCGCTCATGACCGGCGTCCATGGCCCTCTCGGAATCATGGGTGTCATTCTGCCGATTTACACTATCATCGACATGGTCGAGACTGCCGAAAATGTCTGGTCCGACTGCTGCATCTGCGCCATCGTAAGCAAGAAGATGCGCAAGCTTGAAGAGAGCGAGTCGCAAAAAGCGTAGTTGAGACGAATATCGGCATGCGGGAATGCGAGCAGAACGCATTTTCCGCATGCCTCTGATCGGCTATTTTTTCATGAAAGAGGGCGAAGGCGACTTTATGCGGAATCAGTCGAAATTGCGTCCGCAAGTGCCGAAAAAGGCCCTTGAAAAATGCTGCAATCAACGCTAGGGCCATTTTAAAGCCCGCTGCTGCATTTCATGCCTTTTTGCGTATA
>JAKSPA010000246.1 GCA_024405235.1 Lentisphaeria bacterium | reverse complement strand
CATCGCGCAGAATTTCGACGGAGCGCCTTATGTCGGACGGAATGCTTCCCAAAAGCTGCACCTGCAGGAACTCCTCCTCTTCGCCGCGATGCAGGATCGCCTCGCTGTCAGGATTGCCGTGCACCAGTGCGCCTGCATCGATAAGCGCAGTCGTCCCGTAATGGAGACCGTATCTGCGGCAGACACGCCTCAAAGGCAGGTCCGTATATCCCGCCATTGGCGCCAGAACTGGTGTGAAGGGAAGAGACATTCGCGTTTTCAGCAGGAAGCGTAGCGATGGATGTTTAAAGAAAGAGCCCGAGCGTCTGGAACAACGTTCGGGCTCCTTCTGTGTCAGATTACGTCGGAATTACGCCAGATAGTCAGCGATCTTCGCGGTGATCTTCTCAGCGGTGAAGCCGTACTTGTCGGCAAGGACCTTGTACGGTGCGGATTCGCCGAAGTGATTCAGACCGATGGTCATGCCCTTGCAGCCGACGTACTTCTCCCAACCCATGGTGCAGGCGGCCTCGACGGCGATGCGCTTGCAGCAGGCCTTCGGCAGAACGGACTCCTTGTATTCGTCGCTCTGTGCGTCGAAGAGGTCCCAGGAAGGCATGGAGACGACGCGCAGCTTCTTGCCCTGCGCGCGGAGAGCAGCGGCTGCGGCGTTGCAGGCGCCGAGTTCGGAACCTGAACCGATGATGATCGCTTCGAAATCATCGTCGGAGGAGACAACGTATGCACCCTTTGCGACGTCCATCTTCGCGACGACGTCCGCAGGCAGGTTGGTCAGAGCCTGACGTGTCAGCGAGAGAACCACTGGATGATCGGCGCGGATAGCGTATGCCCATGCCAGTGCGACTTCGTGGGATTCGGCGGGACGCAGCAGCGTGACGCCTGGAATGCTGCGGAACATCGCGAGCTGTTCGATGGGTTCGTGAGTCGCGCCGTCCTCACCGACTGCATAGGAGTCGTGCGTGAAGACATAGACTTCATGCAGCTTCTGGATGGCGGCAAGACGGATGGCGGGCTTCATGTAGTCGGAGAAGACCATGAAGGTCGCGCTGAACGGCAGTGCGTATGTAAGGGCAAGACCGTTGCAGACGAGTCCCATGCCGAGTTCGCGGATGCCGAAGTGGAAATTGCGTCCTGCGCGATCCTCTGCGGAGAAGTCACCTGCCTCCTTCATGTATGTATTGTTGGATGGAGCCAAGTCGGCGGAACCGCCAACGACTGCGGGAACCAGTTTGGAGATGACCTGCAGCATTGCGCCGCTGGAAGCGCGGGAGGCGACTTCCTTCTCGGGGACTGCGGCAAGGAGCTGCTTCTCGAGATAGGCGGGAATGGTCTTGTTGACGATGGCGTCCAGCAGAGCGGCGCCTTCGGGAGCGGACTTCTTCCATGCCTCGAACTTGGCATCCCACTCGGCGGCGTCAGCCTGCTTTGCGGCAACGCACTCGTCGCAGAAGGCCTTCACGTCTTCTGGAACGACGAAGGACTGCTCCGGATCGAAACCGAAAGCGGCCTTTGTTGCCTTGAGTTCCTCATCGCCCAGAGGTGCGCCGTGGCTCTTTGCAGTGCCAGCCAGTTTGGGTGCGCCGAAGCCGATGGTGGTGGAGCCGATGATGATCGTGGGCTTGTCCTTGCAGGCCTTCGCCAGAGTGATTGCGGCGCAGATCTGCTTCGGGCACTGGCCGTTGATCTTCAGGACGTTCCAGCCGTATGCGGCGAAACGTGCGCCGACATCTTCGCTCATCGCCAGAGAGGTGCTGCCCTCGATGGTGATCTTGTTGTCGTCGTAGAAGAGGATGAGATTGTTCAGCTTCAGGTGGCCCGCCAGCGAGCATGCCTCGTGGCTGGTGCCTTCCATGATGCATCCATCACCGGAGATCACATAGACGCGCTGATCCTTGAAGAGCTCTTCGGGAGCGCCGATGCGAGCGGCCAGCTGCTTCTGTCCGATTGCCATACCGACTGCGCTTGCCAGACCGCTTGCCAGAGGTCCGGTGGTGACTTCAACACCTGCGGTGTGACCATGTTCGGGATGGCCAGGAGTCTTGCTGCCCAGCTGACGGAAATTCTTCAGATCGTCGAGGGAGACATCGTAGCCGAAGAGATGCAGCAGAGAATAGATGAGCATGGAACCATGTCCTGCGGAGAGGACAAAGCGGTCGCGGCCGATCCAATCAGGGCGTTTGGGATCGAAGCGGAGATACTTTGACCACAGGGTGAAAGCCATGTCGGCGCTTCCCATTGGCATGCCAGGATGACCGGAATTGGCCTTCTGAACGCCGTCGGCCGCCAGCAGACGGACTGTATTGATCGCTTTCTTCACGAGTTCTTTGTTCTTGCAGCAACTCATTTTCTTTTTGGCTCCTATTTTGTTTTTGGGATTTGGGAAAAAGGCAAAAAGCGTATTTCGGAAATTTAATCTCTTTTAAGGATTTTGTACACGATGGAGCGGACTAATGCGTCATTCTGCGCTGTCGCCGTCCTTGAAAGCGTTTTTCGTGGGCGAACCCATTCGGAGATATGCATTGATGAACGGATCGAGATCGCCGTCTAGAACGGCGGAGACATTGGAGGTCTCGTGTCCTGTGCGGAGGTCCTTGACCATCTGATATGGCTGAAGGACGTACGAGCGTATCTGGTTTCCCCACGCGTTGTCGCCCTTTTCGGCGTCGGCCTGCTGTATGGCGGCAGTGCGCTTGTCCTCTTCGATCTGATAAAGGCGCGCCTTCAGCAGCTGCATCGCGATTTCGCGATTCTGATGCTGCGAGCGTTCGGACTGAGAGGCGACGACAATTCCTGTGGGCAGATGCGTCAGACGAACTGCGGACGATGTCTTGTTGATGTGCTGACCGCCTGCGCCTGAGGAATGGTACGTATCGACACGAAGATCCTTTTCGTTGACGACGATGTCGATATCGTCATCGACCTGCGGAAGGACATCCACGCTGCAGAAGGAGGTATGGCGGCGCTTGTTCGCATCGAGAGGCGAAATACGAACAAGACGATGGAC
>JAKSPA010000245.1 GCA_024405235.1 Lentisphaeria bacterium | reverse complement strand
ACTCGCCTTGCTCCGCAAGGCTCTGGATACATTAGCAGTCCAACCGCAGGCCTCGCTTCGCTCGACCTGCGGTTATGCCTAACTCGCCTTGCTCCGCAAGGCTCTTTTAAAACCTTCCAATGCTATCGTCGTTATGGGACGGCTGTGAAAAGGACATGAGATTCACTTCGAGAACTGAAATCTCGCAGTGCAATTGACTACCTTCTTGGGGAATATAGCGTGGGAATTATATAGTGTCTGCGACAGACATCAAGTATATACTTCCCTTTATCTTATGCCATTGCGGCAAATTTATTTGGCTCACGGCTTTTCTGGCGTCAGAACGTATCGGAAACGGCCGTTGGGAGCGCAATCGCCTTCTGTATAGAAACTTAGTGCACTCTTATCCAGATTCTGTTCGTCAGACCATTTGAATTGAATTTGCGAGTCGAAATCGGCTGCCAGACCGAGTTCAGTCAATGGAATTGCAATAGCCAGTTGCGTTCCTTCCGTGCAGGACGCAATTACCGCTATCGTTTCTGTTTTGAATTCAGTGCCTGGCAGAAGGCGTGAAAGTGCAAATCCGCCGTCTGTCGTACGCTGGACGACAAAGTCGAACCCTTCCCATCCTTCGTTGCCAGTGGCGAGCAAAAGGCGCAGACGTGTATTGGGCACGATCTCCTTCTCGCATTGCAGATAGAAGTATAGATTCGTATCATCAAACGAAGCCTTCGCCGTGCGCATGTCATTTGGTGGCATAGGCAAGCGGTAATAGCAGCCCTTCCAGCCTCTGAAATCGCGCTGCCAGCTATCTTTGGGATCGGAGAAGAGCGGCTGGACGTCCTTCCACCCGTCGAAGCCGTTTTGAGGTGGATTGCTCTTGCGCGTGACAGGAGGCGGCAGGGCGGAGCCGCCTTTGTAGCGGCGGACATTGTAGACGAGCTGGTTGTAGAAATTGTCATAAGGCGCATTTTCAGACGGCTCGATGTCGCGGCTGAATTTGGGCATGAACTGGTCGGGAAACGCGTTCGGCGTCTCCTGCCATGAATCGTGGCGTCCTGCGATCCACTCGTTCCATCCGGTCACGAAAATCACTTTCGGATCGTTCTTTATGGCGAAATCGAATTGCTGTTGGAAATTGAGTCCCCATTGCCACGCTTCTGGTGTTGAAATGTCGACTGACATGGACTTGCCGTTCGCTAATGGAAAATGTGCCGTATAATTCTCCTTGGCGAAGCCGCGTCCGAATACTCCGCCTTTGGGATCGTTCATTGCGCAAAGACGATGCGCAGTGGAGTTCTGTGCGACGCTGACAACCATTTCCTCTGTGGACGATGGACTCTCGTTGG
The DNA here is from genome assembly GCA_024405235.1 of Lentisphaeria bacterium. Classification (GTDB taxonomy): domain Bacteria; phylum Verrucomicrobiota; class Lentisphaeria; order Oligosphaerales; family Oligosphaeraceae; genus UBA1724. The sequence goes on along the minus strand of JAKSPA010000245.1, from coordinate 1,706 downwards.
CGATGCCAAAACGTGTCTGCGGGTAATTCGAGCACCAACCCCATCTTTGGGCGGAGATGTCGGTGTCTTTTGTGATGTAGCCTGCCTCGTTGCGGCGGAAGGTGAAAAAATCCAGAATTTCAGCATCTTCGGGATTCTGGCGCGAAAGTGCTTCCGGATGTGCCATGATCATCGGCTTGCCATCCCATTGGAACCACAAGTCGCGGTAACGTCCTTTTGAATAGATGTCTTTGTATAGTTGTCGCAGTTCGACGGCCGTATTCTCGTTTGGCGCAAAATTCAGCATGAAGGCGATTTGAGGGGCTTTGATGCCATGCTGGCGCACTGTCTGGAATACTTGGCATAGAGCCTCTGTCTCCTGCATCCATGTTTCAGTTCCATTTGTCGCGTCGAAAAAGATGACGTCTACGCCAGCGTCGGCAAGCATTTCTGCATGTTTTGCCAACACCCACGGATCCAAATCAGTATAATATCCGAATAGCGGTTTCCCCCAGAAATAATGCTTCATAGAAGCGGAATCCAATCCTATTGTCCAGGCTTTGTGATGAATGTCATTTACCGCTTCAGGATATTCTGTCAGAATGAACGAATTGTCAGTGGGTGTCTCCAGAGAGACGCTGTTGTGCCACGTCCAATAAAACATTGCGACTATGCGATCGCGTTCTGGAGACGGTTTTTCTTGCAGGGGCAGTATTCGGCCCAAGCCGTCAACGCCGCCCCATGAAAACGATTCGGGAGTTTCGGCAAAAGCAACTTGAGCAAAAAAGACTCCGACAAGCAAGGCCGTTGCCGTATGTTGCAGGTATTTGATGGAAATCCGCTTGGTCATCTGTCGTTTCCTTCCGCAGTTCTATTTAGGCATTTGAAGCATGTCCATTTCCATGACTGGTGTCAGCGCCACGCGGAAACCTACATCGCAATCCTTATCGCTGGGGCAGAGCGAATCACGATATCCTGCCCTGCTGCGGTCGCTGCCGTAATACCAGCTGCCGCCGCGTCCTACGCGTTCTAGTTTGTCAGGAGTGTATTGTGGCAGTGGATCGACTGCATCGCCGTGATATGGTTCCATCCAGTCGAGGCACCATTCCCAGACGTTGCCATGCATATCGTAGATGCCCCACTTGTTCGGTAGTTTGCCGCCGACAGGCTGGCTCTGCTTGTCTGAATTGTAGTAGTTCCACGCGACTTCATCCAGCTCCGCATCGTGGCGTTCCGGATGCATGATGTCCTTGCCGCTGTTCCACGCAGTGGTTGTGCCTGCGCGGCATGCATATTCCCATTGTGCCTCTGTCGGAAGCGTAAACACATAGCCTTTGGGACGGGCGTTTCTTGTGATTTCGTTCAGTTTCTCGCAGAAGGCGACCGCATCATGCCATGTGACTCTTTCGACTGGGCGGTTTTCATCTTTGAAACAGGATGGATTACTGCCCATGAGCGTTTCGTACTGCTTTTGCGTCACTTCGAATTTGCCTATGAAGAATGGCTTTGAAAGCGTGACATTGTGCTGTATTTCATCATTGTTGCGCTCGAATTCTGCGATAGGACTTCCCATTATATAGCTGCCAGCAGGACAATAGACCATTTCAAGTACTGTTTCTGGCGAAAGCGAGAATGATGCATGCAATTGCTGCGCTTCTCCCGTGCCGGAACAGCATTGGCAACTCGTGAGAATCGAGAGTTCTGTGCAGAGCACTAGGACGAACAGT
>JAKSPA010000244.1 GCA_024405235.1 Lentisphaeria bacterium | reverse complement strand
CTGCTGGTATAGTCCCCGGGTTGTTGCATCAAAGCCTGGTATGTCAATAGTTTCTGCAATTTCCGGTGGAAGATGTTCTGTGATTACGTTTTTAAGGAGCATTGTTCTATGTGCAGGTTTATCGTTTGCCAGAAGATGTTCTAACATCGTCAGAGCAAAAGGGGCTGTTGCAGAACCTCAACCATGATGTGGCAACAGCCCTTTTTCGTTTCTTGCATAGTCCTTCTAGTCCCTGAATGACATGAATACGTTTTTCGTGATGTTCGTCCGCGTCGCGGGCCTGATGCTTATGATTCTTGCGGGCTACGCCGCACGCAAGAAGGAGATTCTCAACGAAGCCAGCACGCGTGCGCTGTCGCTGCTTCTGATGACTTTCATCTATCCCGCATCGATATATTCCTCCATCGTCGGAAGCTTCACACTGCCAGAAATTCTGCACCTTTGGAAATTGCCTGTATTCGAAGCGATGATTATGCTAATAGGCTTTCTGGCGGCAATTCCGCTTCTCTTCGTTTTTTCCAAGCACAACATCCTTGAACGCAGAATGTTCCACTACCAGTGCACGCTCATGAATTTCATCTTCATGCCGCTTCCGCTGGTTCTGATGCTTCTCGGCGAACGCGGCGTGGCGCTGCTCTCGCTCGCTTTCATAGGCGGCGAATCAACCGTTTGGACTCTAGGCGTCCTTGCACTGTCAGGCGGTCTTAAGCTAAATCAGCTGAAAAAAATATTCAACATGCCCTTCATTGCAATCCTGCTTGGCCTTGGAACGCTTGTCATAGAACATTTCTGCCCCTTCATGAAACCATCAGGCGATACGGCTTTCTCGCTTGTAACGAGCACGCTTCTGACGGTGCTGAAGAGTTTCGGCGGCGCGACAGTCGGCATATCGATGGTCGTCGCTGGAAGCGGCATGGCGACGCTTGAACTCAAGAGCATACTAAGCCGCTTCAATCTGACTCTCGCATCAATGCGACTGCTCGTCATTCCGCTTATCGCAATTGGCGTGCTGCATCTGCTTCCGCTCGAAAAGGAACCGCTGCTCGTCCTGAGCATCGTCGCAATGATGCCGTCATCCGTCTCATCCGTCGCATACGCTCGCGCTCTTGGCGGCGATGTGGACACCGCAAGCGCCGCTATTCTTCTGACGCATCTCGGCTGCCTATTCACAGCGCCGCTATTCTATAGCATATTCTGCTGAAAACTTACAGCGATTCCATTCAGCGGCCATTGAATGCCACATCAAGACGGCACTCGTAGAACAAAAAGGAGCTGTTACAAAAACTCGCCGTTTTGATAATGAATGCACAATAAACGTGTAAGTCGCGAAAACGTGTCTGCAGGGACCGAAAATACACCCCTGAAAAAGCTAGAATCGTCCAGAAGGGCCCTAGAATGCCCCAGAATGAAATCCACCCCTTTTTAGGGATATATATACCTTACGCCCCCAAAGGCCCTAAAAAAGGCCACTTTTTGAGCCTTTTGCTTTTTTGGGTGCTTTGGTGGCGGTCGGACAGATCGGACAGATCGGACAGATCGGACAGGCGTGAAAACAAAAAGGAGCTGCTACATCCTCTGCTAGAGTTTTTGTAACAGCCCCTTTTATTGTATTCCGCCTGTCAGAATACAGCAAGGCGGCAGGATGTCGGCGGCAAAGTAGCCTTCAAGACACCATCGGAAATGGCGATTGGCACATCTCGCCAGAAATCCTTTGCCTCTGTTGCGTCAATTCCATGCCTTGCCAGATCGATTTCCAGCGTTTTTTCCTTGTCCGTCCAGTTTATAAGCAACGCTCTAGCGAACCGTCCATCCACTTTCTGCAACCAAAGAGAGGGCCGCTCGCTTTCGAACTGATCCAGAGCAACGCCCGTTTCGCCGACTGGCGCAGAGACAAGTCGTCGAAGCAAGTCCACGCCCTTGGCGTTCAGACGCGTCAGCTTGTCGGAGAGATTAATTGCGCCTGCCGCCATCACAACCATTGAAAGACTGACCTCAGCCTGTTCGAGGGAAAGATCAGAGAGGGCGAAATCGTAGATTGGCTTGTACTCATCTTCTGGAAGAGTATAGACAGCGTAGCATTTCAGGCGATATAAATCTGGATCGTCCGACGTATCGCGGCCGCGAATGACGGAGAAATCAGGATCGTTCCTCCATAGGCGTCCGTTGGTATGCGCATTGACGGCGGTCGCGACCGCATTGTCAACCACACTGTCCCAACGTGAATGAATGTCACTTGACACGCGGACATCGTCGACGAATTCGTTTCCAGCACCGAAAATATAGTTGCATCCGAGTATCTTCGCACGGCCTCTGACGCCTTCGGCAACCGCCTTGACGATGAGGCGCTGGATTTCGGAACGCGGCACAGACTCATCATGGAATCGTCTTGCATTCAAAGTCGTTCCCATGAAATCGAGTTTGAAATATTTGAACCCCATTTCGACATATTTCTCAAAGGTCTTCCGGATGAAGTCCCTTGCTTTTGGCACGGTCGGATCAAGAAGGAAACCACGTCTTTCCATGCATCTGAAGGCCAAGGTCGGCTGTCCGCCTTCGCTCAGGGCGAGCATGTCGCCGTCAAGCTGCGCGATTGGGCACTGCGGTTCTATGACCGTCGGAGCGAACCAAAGGCCTGGTTCGAAACCAAGTGCCGTGATCTGTTCGGCAAGATATTTCATACCATGCGGGAATAACGGATTCGGCTCCCACACGCCATAGCAATACTGCCAACCATCGTCAACGATGATTCTCTTGATTTTCTTTGAAAGCACAGGATCGCTGGCAATGAAACGCGCGTTTTCAAGGACTTCCTCTTCCGTGATCGTCCACCTGTAATAATCCCATGAATTCCACCCGTATTCCTTGCAGATCGGCGGATTCCTGCGCGTTGCGTTTTCATCTGCCCATTCTTCCAAGGCGCCCTGTGGGTCGTTTGCCGCGAACACGCAGATGTCGCCTGTATCAATTTCAGTAATAGACACGTTGTGAAGCACACAGGCAATAGCGAATTCGGAAAGATTTTTTTCGGCCTTGCCTCTGAATTCAGGAAAAGCAGTGCTGCGCAACGGAGCAGTGAATACAAAGTGC
>JAKSPA010000243.1 GCA_024405235.1 Lentisphaeria bacterium | reverse complement strand
GGCACGCTGATGCTCGCCACTGTCGCCGCTAATCTTCTTTATTTGGCGTTACAGTTCGCAGGAAAGGTGCTTGTGATGATAAACGGGACGGTTGGCAACCGCAACATGAGGCATTGCATCGAGGCCGTCGGATTGGAGAAAATACTCACATCCGCCGTGCTTATTGAGCGTCTCAAGGGCGGCGGTGTTGATTTCAGCGGCATAGAAGAGTGTTTCGTCACAGTCGAGCAAATCAAGAAGGAGATTGGGCTTGGTGCTAAACTGCTGGCTGCGTTCAGAAGTCATTTCTGCTGGCGGAAACTCTGGAAGGCGAAAGTTCCAGACACAGCGGTGATTCTTTTCACGTCCGGTTCCGAAAACATGCCCAAGGCGGTTCCGCTTACTCAGCAGAATCTCATTAATGATCTGATCCATGCGCAAAGCGACATGGGCATAGCAAAAGATTTCTGTCTGCTTGGAATGCTTCCGCCTTTCCATTCGTTCGGAACGCTTCTAAGCATCGCCTACCCCTGCGCGTCAAATATCCGCGTTGTCTATCATCCCAATCCGACGGAGGGGGTCATGCTTGCGCGACTGACTGCCGCATACAAGATCAATTTCTTCTGCGGCACGCCGACTTTCATCGCCAATATTCTGCGAAACGGCACTCCTGCTCAGCTGGATACTCTGCGTCTGGTTGTCACCGGCGCGGAAAAGTGCCCGAAGCCCACGATGGACCTTCTGGCGGAGAAGACGCCTATGGCGCGGCTCTACGAGGGCTACGGCATAACCGAATGCGGGCCTGTGGTTTCCCTCAACAAACCGGAACGCTATCGTGAAGGGACAATCGGAAAACTCATCGACTGCACGAAGGGAATGGTCATGGACGAAGAGTGCAGGAGTCCTCTGCCGCATGGCACGACAGGCATGCTCGTAGTCAACGGCCCGACGGACTTCGACGGATATCTCGGGTTCGACGGCCCTTCGCCGTTCATCGAATACGAGGGCAAGAAGTGGTATCGCACAGGCGATTTGGTGAAAATGGATGCGGAAGGCTTCATAACATTCCAGGGCCGCCTGAAGCGTTTTGTCAAAATCGGCGGAGAGATGATTTCGCTTCCTGCCATGGAAGAAGTCCTTTTGGCGCATTATCCCAATCATGACGTCAAGGGGCCATCTCTCGCGATTGAGGCGTATGGACCGGACGACGCACCCATGATTACGCTGATCGCCACAATGCCGCTGAGCCGCGACGAGGTCAACCAGACGCTGCGTTCCGAAGGATTCTCTCCGATACATTCGGTGCGCGAAGTGCGTCAATGGGAGGCGATTCCGTTGCTTGGGACGGGCAAGACGGATTACAGGAACATCAAGGCGAGACTTGCATCGGAGGTCTGTGAAAAGCCTGCTGACGGAGAGCGCTGAACATGGCTATACGAGTCATATTAATAGGCGGTCTCGTCATCTTGACTCTTGTGTGTCTGCTGGCGCTCAAGAGCCGTCTGGCGACAAGACTTTTCGTGGCGGCGCAGCTGCTGCTTGGCATAGGGCTGGTGCTTTTTCCTGAAACCACGAACCGCCTTGCCACGCTGGTGGGCGTCGGCCGCGGCACGGATTTGCTTTTCTACATAATGGTCCTTGTCGGCTATGCCGTCGCGCTTGTCGTGCTGGCGAAGTTCCGTCATCTCGAACGCCAGATTACCGAAATCGCGCGGCAGGTCGCATTGCAGAATGCGAAAGCGACTCTTGTCGATTCCAGAGAATCCAGCCAACCATCCGCCAAACAGGATTGACTAGATGATTTCATTGATAACAATCTGTTGGAATTCCGCCGCATCGATCGCAAGAACGCTTGATTCGGTCATGGAGCAGACTCTGCGGCCGGACGAATACTTCTTTGTCGATGGCGGTTCGACAGACGGCACGTTGGACATTCTGGAGAACTACCGTCCTCAGTTCGAGGCTCTCGGCGTCAAGTTCGCGGTTGAGTCGCAACGACGTGTGCAGGGCGAGGCTGGAATACCTTCCGCCTGGAACCAGGCTCTGGCGCATGTGAAAGGCGATATAGTCGGACTGCTCAACGCTGACGACTGGTACGAGCCAGAGGCGCTTCGTCTTGTCAGCGAGGCTTTTGATGGACCAGACGCTCCCGAAGCGGTTTCGGCAGCCGTGCAGATGCACCATGAAGACCATGACCGCGAGTGGGTTTTCGTGCCTGGAAGCCTTTCCGCACTGCCTTGGAAGATGCCTGTCCCTCATCCAGGCACCTTCTTCAAAAGATCCGTCTACGAACGTCTTGGATTATACGATATGCTTTTTCGCATTTCCGCCGATTACGATTTCGTATGGCGCTGCAGCAAGGCAGGAATCCGCTGGCATTCCATCAACGAGATTCTTGTGAACATGCAATTGGGCGGAGTGGCCGACACAAGCCGCGCACTTGCACGAAAAGAGACCTTCGAAATTGCCAGAAGGCATTCAGGATTTTTTGATTTCCGTCCCGCGCTGGCGTGGCTTCTGAGAGCCATGACTGGCAGGTGACGCGACGAAAGGTCGCGCCGCCATTTCTTTCACCCCGATAATTACCGTGATGTCAAATGATGTAGACCGACGATGGATGCAGATTGCACTGCAGGAAGCCGAAAAAGGTTGGGGACTATGCTCGCCGAATCCGATGGTGGGTGCAGTCATTGCCGAAGGCGACAGGGAACTCTCCCACGGATTTCACGCAAAAGCCGGCGAGGCGCATGCTGAAATCAACGCCTTGAGGGCGCTTCCACCAGGCACGGATATCTCGAGAGCGACGCTTTATGTCACTCTCGAACCGTGCTCCACCATCGGAAGAACGCCGCCTTGCTGCGACGCCATCATCTCTTCTGGAATACGCCGTGTGGTAATCGGATGCATGGACGAGAATCCCGCCCATGCAGGAGCCGCCGTCGGCCGCCTGCGCGAGGCTGGCATAGAGGTCGAAACAGGCGTTCTGCAGGAGGAGTGCCGCCGTCTTAATGAACACTTCTTCTGGTGGATTCAGCACAAGAAGCCGTGGGTGATTCTTAAACTGGGCCTTTCTCTTGACGGCGCGACAGCTCGTCCAAACGCTGGCTCGCAGTGG
>JAKSPA010000242.1 GCA_024405235.1 Lentisphaeria bacterium | reverse complement strand
AAAAGGGCCCCAAGGGACCAAAAGGGACCAAAGGGACCAAAGGGACAAAAGGGACCCAAGGGACTTGTTAATTGAGAATTGAGAATTGAGAATTGAGAATTGAGAATTAATGGCATGGTCCATGTGGTGTAAACAGAACAGGGGAAGGACATCTTTGCAGATGACCTTCCCCTGGAATATGTTAGGGGGTTATGGATTCGTTTGCGTCACACGGCCGCTATTTCCACGGCGCGCGGTTCAGCGAGCAAGAAACATGACGGTGCTCTTCAGCGCTGTGCTATTTCCACGGCGCGCGGTTCAGCGAGCAAGAAACATGACGGTGCTCTTCAGCGCTGTGCTATTTCCACGGCGCGCGGTTCAGCGAGCATAGGACTTGAATCATATTGCGAATCGTCTCGTCTGATGGTTCTGGAATGATGAGCACGGCTGCGATCTCCGTGGGTTTCGTCCATGTAGATGCATTGTAGAAGGATAGCGAATCGCAGGCTTGCAGTTCAACACAGCTAAGCGGGAAGGGCCAGTCGCGTGTGTCATAGAGGTAATCCCACTTGAAGCGGCTGCGCTTGCCTGGCTGGCCGAATACCGATCTCTTGAAATCGCAGGAGAGGTTGAAGGCGTGGCCGACAACTATGTCATTGACGCCTTGGGGCATGCGCATTCTGATGTCGGCGTTCAAGCCCTGGCTGACAAAACGGTCCAGCAGCCAGATTGAATACTTGCCTTGTGGAAGCGTCGGGAAGCGGAAGGTGCATTCGGAGTTGAATTTGTCGAGGCGGATGCAATCCTGCACAGTATCGCTGTCGTTGGCTTTGACGAATTCAGCGTCTTTGACGGCTTCCGCATTGGCCGCCGTGACAAATCGTGCGCCTTGGGCGACGAATACCGTGAGATTCCGTTTGGCAGCGCCGTCTTTTCCGTTCAAGATCAACGCGATGGTGGCGAAGGTAGGCTCATTGACGGGATTGGATTTTATCACCAGCGTGCCGTCTTGAATCTTGACTTCAACAGGGGCCGCCGCATTTTCTGGAAGCACGTTTTCGACTTCCGCCGTGACAGCGGTGTTTTCAGGAGCAGAGAAGGGCAGTTCATTGATCGTGTCAGGCTCCATGACAACCAACTGTCGTTCGAAGCCTGGAATGGAACCAGAGTATACGCCGCCTTCGATGTCGCATGGTTCGCTGTCAGCCGCGTATTTGAACTGGACGCTGGCGCTTTCGCCGCCGTCTGCGAGGAAGGTGAATTTGTTTTCTCCAGGCTTGAGACGTCCAGTCAGTAGTCTTGGATTCATCTGGACGATTGTTTCCGCCTTGAAATGCTGAATTTCGTCAATCGCCGCATTTATTTTAATAAGGTATTGCATGCGCGCGCGCACGGGATAGACAAGCATTTCATTCGTATCGTCAAGCGGCCGGAAGGTCTTTCCATTATCCGTTGAGATTTCCAGATGAACCGCCTGTCCATCGGCTCCGATCGCCTGGTATCGAGCGGCGACGATAGGATACAAGATTCTGACGTTGTAGCAGAAGGAATCTGTTGTGATCTGCGAGAAGGCCGGATTCTTGGCGGATGGCTTTCCATCGAAAATCAGCGATGCATTTGAGTAGTCTGGGAAGAAGCGGTTCACCTGATAGATATTGTATTGGTCTGGCGTGGCGCCTGTCTCGTCTTGGACGATATGCTTTCTGGCCATGTATTTCTCCTTTTCGATGATGTAGGAGCATTGCAGGTCGTTCACATAGCCTTCGTTGAAGCGTTTGATCCAGATGCTTTCGCATGGATTCAGCGTGAAGCCGATCTTTGGCTGATAGATAGGAAGTTCCGTCCAGTACATTCGCGTGGTCAGTCGAGCGAATGGGTCTGCGTCGAAGCCGCTGGAGCGTCCGACAATGCCTGTTTCGCGGTCCACTTCGCCAAGAGAGGCGGCGGTCCTGTTGTCGAAGGATGGGAAGAACTGCTGTGCGGAAAGATCATAGACGTGTGTCTTGCCGTCGTAATAGACTCCTTCGAAGGAGTGTCCGTAGCCGCCGTTCTGGCTGGCCGGACACTTGAGGGCCGTCGTGAAAAGATTGGCCGCCATGTTGTTCAGCGGGCCGCATTCGAAGCCGCAGTAGCCATTGAGCATGATGAGCGCATCGTGTTCGACGTTTTTGGGGACGTCGCTGCCAATGGAAAATTGTGCGGTATGGTTCATGAAGTAGTCGGAGGCGCCCAGAACAAAGTTGAATACCTTGTCCACGCGCTCTCTGTCGGTGGCTTCACTGTTCTGGAATGCGTTTGCCAGGCCCTGGAAGGAGCGCGAATCCAGTTCGCCTTCATTGAGGACAAGTGGATTCACCAGCGGAACGGAATCGGAGGTGTTTGTGATTACGATTCCCATCTGCTTGGCAGATTCGTCGAAAGTGGTTTCGAGTACGTCGTTGGGCTTGACTGCTTCGAATGTGATTTCCTTTTCCGTTCTGGCGACGCGGAAATCCTGTGGCATTGGAACAACTGGATAGTTCAGCGCACTAAGCACATTGCGTGGATTGTTCTCTGGAACAATTTCATTCGGTGTCCATTGGTATTCCTGTCCGTCATGCTGCAGCACATGTGTGACAATTCCTCTTCTCGAATTGATCGAGCCTGGCACGATGATGCTTCCAGAGGCGCAAACGCCGTCGAAATCACGGTCGAAATTGAAGAGCGCGTGCGTGGCATCGTCCATTGCGAATCTTCTTTCGGGCACGAAATCGCCTGCGTAGCGTGCGCCTGCGGTGACGCGCAGAGAATCGACCAGGCCGGAATAATGTCCGCTGGAATCGCCGTTTTGTGGATGGCCGCGCATGGCGTAAACGGTATTGCCGATGGCGAATGCGACCGCCGCAATTGCGTTAGGCGTGGGCGAATCCTTTGAAATGTCTATGCCTGCGTAGAGGAAATCCGGCCTGTCGATGATGGCTTTGCCGTTGAGGAAGAGCTTTACGCCGCTAGTTGCGCTCCACTGCAGCGCCAGATGCGTCCATTCGCGATCTGGCAAAGAAACATTGGCGGCGTCTTTCCACTCCTTGTTGTCCTTGTCTTTTAGATAGAAACTAAGTTCCTGCGTCGCAGTGTCATAGAAG
>JAKSPA010000241.1 GCA_024405235.1 Lentisphaeria bacterium | reverse complement strand
GTTGAAGAAGAGTGAGTAGGCTTTTTTCGTTTTATCACAGAGAGCGGCGCAATGGTGAAAGCGCGGCATAAAACCAAAGGCTGAATGGACTTCCGAGGGCGAGCAGAAAGATTGCGAGTATGCAAGCCGGAGTGTGACTCTCCGTTAAAAAAGGTCTGCGCATGACTGTGCGCGTAAAGTGGACGCATTTGCGTCAAGCAGGGTGGCACCGCAGGAATATTTCTCCTGTCCCGGCAATCATTATTGCAGGGACAGGTTTTTTCTTTCTCTGCAGCAAGAAAGGATGCATCAAAATGTCAGAAAACAAAATCCCCTACAAGATCTATCTCGAGGAAAGCGAGATGCCGAAGGCATGGTATAATCTGCGCGCGGATATGATAAACAAGCCCGCGCCGCTGCTCGATCCGAAAACGGGCAAGCCCATAACCGCCGAAGATGTTCTTTGGACGTACGATGCGCTGGTCGATCCGAAGAATCTGACTGGCCCATTCCGCTATCAGCTTGAGCGTCTGGAACGTCCCGAGATACTCTCCGACGGTGCGATTCGTTTCCGTGCGAAGAGCATACACTGGGAGAACCTCTCCGCAGCTGGTGAAATACTAGTCATGCCCAAGCATGTCTTCAAGGACATGGATTTCAATCTCATCAATTTCGAATTTCCAGTGGTTTCGGGACCATATTGCATCGATGAATTTCAGGAAGGACAGTATCTGCTGCTGAAGAAACGCGCCGACTACTGGCGCCGCGACTATCCAGCCAACCAGGGCGTCAATAATTTCAACTTCCTCAAGATGCGTTTTTTCGAAGACCAGCAGAACGCCTTCGACGCATTCAAAAAAGGCGAAATTGACGCAATGAAAATCTACTCGGCCAGCCAATGGCATCAAATCGAAAACGAAATCACCGCCGTCCGCAACCACTGGATCGTCAAGCAGGAGATACACAACCAGGAGCCTGTCGGCATGCAAGGCTTCGCAATGAATCTAAGACGGCCCCTATTTCAAGATGTACGTGTACGAAAGGCTCTGGCGATGCTCATCGACCGTGATTTCATGAACCGCACGATGATGTTCAGTCAGTATTTTCTGCATAAATCGTTCATGGAGGACCTTTACGACGCAGAGCATCCATGTTCCTCCGAATTGGTTCCATTCGATCCGGCAGCCGCACGAAAGCTCCTTGCTGAAGCTGGCTGGAAACCAGATCCAGAGACAGGCATCCTAAAAAAAGATGGTGTGGAATTCTCCTTCACCTTCCTCAATCGCGGCGACTCGTCGGTGAAATTCCTCTCTGTTTACAACGAAGCCCTCAAAAGCATCGGAATTAAAATGTCCATCGTCTCGAAAGACTGGTCCGCGTGGGCGAAGGACATGGACGAATACAATTTCGACATGACATGGGCGGCATGGGGCGGAAGCCTTTTCAAGGATCCCGAACAGCTTTGGTCTTCCAAAGAGGCAAAGGCGCCTGGTTCTTCCAACATCACAGGATTTGCAGACGCAAGAGTGGATGCGCTCATCGAAGAGCAGAAAGGCATCTTCGAAATTCAAAAGCGCAACGACATCTGCCGCAAAATCGACGCAATTCTCGTAAGCGAATTTCCATACGCGCTACTCTGGAACATCAACTACACAAGAATGCTCTACTGGAATAAATTCGGAACACCGTCAAAAGTGTTCGGACGCTACGGAGGCGATCCTGAAACCCTCTGGTGGCTGGACGAAGATCGTCAGGAAGAGCTTCAGGAAGCAATGGAAACCAAGACGCCGATGGCAGCGGAACCTGCCGTCATCATCTGGTAGAACATCTTGAAACAGAAAAGCACTCTCAAGTTCCATAAATAGGTAAAGAATCCATGTCTGCACAAATCATTGACGGCAAACAGATATCCGCCGAAATTCGAAATGAATTGAAGGAGGATACGCTGAAACTCAAACGCGAACGTTGCATCACGCCTGGTCTTGCGGTGATTCTGGTTGGCGACGATCCAGCCAGCAAATCATACGTCACGGCAAAGGAGCGCGCATGTCAGGAAATCGGCATCTATTCAGACGACAATCGACTTCCAGAGAATACGACTCAGGCAGAGCTGCTGGCGCTGATCAGACAGAAGAACAATGATCCACGAATCCATGGTATTCTTGTTCAGCTTCCGCTTCCGAAGCACATTGATTCCGAAGCGGTCATCGCGGCAATCTCTCCCGAAAAAGATGTCGACGGCTTCAGCCCTATCTCGCTCGGCAAGCTCATGCTCGGACAGCCGACCTTCCTCTCCTGCACTCCTCATGGAATCATCCAACTACTGCTTAGAAGCGGCGTCAAGACCGACGGCGCACATGTTGTGGTTGTAGGACGAAGCAATATCGTCGGCAAACCGGTGGCCAATCTTCTCTTCCAGAAGGCGGCTGGCGGAAATGCAACAGTAACGATTTGCCATACACGCACAAAGGACCTGCCTTCATTCACACGCCAGGCGGACATTCTCATCGCAGCAGCAGGCGTTCCGCACACAATCACCGCAGGCATGGTCAAGCCTGGCGCGGTTGTCATCGACGTCGGTGTCAACCGTGTAGAAGATCCCACGGCAGCCAAGGGCTACCGTCTGAAGGGCGATGTGGATTTCGACGATATCAAGGAGGTTGCCTCCATGATCACGCCGGTTCCAGGCGGTGTCGGTCCCATGACCATCACCATGCTCCTCTACAACACAGTCCTTTCTGCCAAGAACGCCTTGAAATAGAATAATGGTCCCCAGTGAGAAGAAAACCGAACGTCCTATGGCGGCAAACCGCGTGGCAAGCCAGGCGAATGCTGCCGCAGAGGCCGTTGTAACCGTTCTGGCCCAGTGTCTTGCAGCAAAGCGTCCAGCAGACCGCTGTCTGCACGACTACTGCGCAAAGAATCACCAGCTGGGCTCCAGAGACAGACGCATAATCTCGGAAACGCTCTTCTCGGTTCTGCGTTGGTGGGTGTGGCTTCAGAAACTCGCTCCCGAAAAATTCACAACAGATTGGAAAAACGGCGAGTCGGAACTTCCGATTCACTCATCAGACTGGTCCCCGGTCCTGTCTCCCGCATGGCTGCTGGAAAACCGCTTCGAACTCCCACCGTCGGTG